>JANYAL010000157.1 GCA_025361325.1 Bacteroidota bacterium | reverse complement strand
AATAAGGCTCACAATACAGTTTTTTCAATTTTAGATTATTAAAAAAAAGGGGAATTGTCATTCTTACAAATTCGATGCCTGTGCCTTTTTGCCGGGTAGGACTTTTCCAAAGGTGCAGGTGCATAAAAGCTTCCTCACCGAATATTATTTTATTGATGTTGGAATGTCCTGAGGGAATTCCATCAATCAGCCAGGTGATACAATAGGAGTTTTTTTCATTGTACGCTTGTTCCAGTTGTTCTGCCAGCATCTTTCTGAAATTGTCTATTTCAGGTAACTTGTCAAGGTCCACACCCATGCCTATCAGAAAGGAAGGTTCAGCATTGTACCAATAATCGATGATGCCAGGTATATCACTTTCTTCAAGTTCCCTTACAGACAGTTTACTGGTATTCATTCCTTTGCAGATTGGTCTTTATCTTTCTTATTCTTTTTCTTGCTTTTCTTGTTGCCTTTCTTTCCAGCATCCACTTTTTCATCGCCATACGCTTTATCTATTGCATGTTGAACGGCAAATAATAAAGTAACATGCGTTCCTTCATCATTCGAGCCATCTACCATTTGCATGTTCACACCGCTCTTACTCTTACTTGTTCCCTTATTTCCTACAAGGTAACCGGCATTTTCCATAAACCGTTCCCCGTCTGTAAGCCCGAGCGCAAATATGGGTGTATCCGGAGTCTTGCCGTTCCCGCTGAAGAGCATGGCCGACATAATCTTATGCACCAGGTCCATGTAGTAGTCCGAACTGTCAGCTTTTTTCAACTGGTGCAGGGAGTATGATTTCTCCTTTAATACCCGTAAACTCAAAGGATGTGTGGCCAGGTAGGTATCTGCCTCCTGCAATGCCTCCTGGTAATTGCCGTTATCATTCAGTACAAAGATATCTTTCTCTGTATCCAGATCTTCAAATGGCCGGTAATCGGCTTGTGCAGTATACCCGATCATTAAGGCCAGGGTCTCGTACCGGGTCATCGAGTTGTCGTTGGCAATAAAACGCATCAATAGCTTGCCATAGCTGAGTTCAGTGCTGGTATCCTTTGTTTTAGCTTGTACAACCTTGAAATCCTTCGCATAGTCAAAACTGCCTTGTGCAAATGCGGCTGAACAAAAGAAAAGAACAACCGGAGTAAAGATACTTTTCATATACGGGGATTAATATTTTATCGATCTTATGAATAAACAAATGAGCCGATCCGGTTTCTCTCACAGCTCCAGGTATCATGCAGCTTATTTCTATAAGGAAAGTTAAATAAAATTCCTCATCCCACTGCCAATGAAGTCATTGGGATACAAGGATCTGAAAATTATTCATTACCTTAATCGGATTAAATTTTATACCGGTTCTTTATGAACTGAAATGAATTTTCTTGCCTATCAACTATATATCATTTATGGAAACACCCACAAGGGTTTTTGAAGAAATGGCAACCCGTCTCAGACAATTGGGTTTTAAAATCATCCGGGAGGACAGGAACAGGCCCTGGGGAGGCTTCTTTGTTATAGATGAAAAACAGGATGAGGCATTTGCCAAGCATTTTTTTCCAGCTGAGGACTTTAACGCACTCCATATAACTGGTAAATTGAGTCCTAAGATACTTTTTGTGGCACCTGGAAAAAGATTAAGCTGGCAATATCATTTTCGACGCGCGGAAATCTGGAGGTGCATGGAAGGTTCTGTTGCAGTTTCCACTAGCGACACCGATATCCAAACTGAAATACAAGTACTGCAAGTTGGTGATACCATTCGGTTAAAACAGGGGGAACGTCACCGGTTGATAGGCCTGGATGACTGGGGCATTGTGGCCGAGATCTGGCAACATACCGATGCAGCCGATCCATCGGATGAAGATGATATTGTACGCTTACAGGATGATTTTGGCAGGTAAAATACCCGTCTTTATGGTAAGCCGATTCGTTTATAACTCCCTTCATGTTAAGTCCATGTCACCTTCAGTGAATTGACTTTATTTCCCCCTATTTCTATTATCGGTCCCTTCTTTTATTAAGCGAATCAGTGGAACTGCAACGTACTTATTTAAAATAAATGTACCCCTGGATTCGATAATAATAAATTAGATACAAATTATAGACCTAACGTGTTGTACTTCAATTTATAATATTGGTAAAACGTTTATTCTGTCTATGTTTCGTCACAACAACAAATGGGTTCAAGACACCCAAAGCCTTCTTCCGCCCAGACGGGTTGAGTTTAGGGATTTCAATCAATAGCCTCAGAGTCGCATAAAATAAATAATTAATAAGTATTTCTCTGATCTTATTTTACGCCGGGAATTGGTTTGAGGGGTGATCTGGCAGGGGCCTGGGAGGGGTCAGGGTGCTACCATCTGTG
>JANYAL010000156.1 GCA_025361325.1 Bacteroidota bacterium | reverse complement strand
CACAGATGGTAGCACCCTGTACACACCCTGTAGGCACCCTGACCCCTACCAGGTTTGAACAAAGATCCTTCCTGGTAAAAAATAACTAAATATATATTTAATTGATTTACAGCAAGAGCACTATTTCCACTTTTTCAGCAGTTCCTCATTCATTTTTATATAATCGTTGTTTTTGGCTTCGGTTGCCAGTTCCAGCGATTTCTTTGCACTTGCCCGGGCTCCGGCATCATCACCCATTTCTTTCTGGATCTTTGCCTTATAGATCCACATATAGAAGGCCTTTTCATTGCCTTCGATAGCTTTGGTGCAATTTTCCAGGGCCTTGGGGAGGTTTTTATCAAATTCATTATAGAACTGTGCAGCCTGCCAGTATGGTTTCTTTTCAGTGAGCATGGCCGTTTCGATCTGGGCCCTTATCCTATCCTTGATATTGGTGGTGATGGGTATCACCACGGCCGTTTTATCCCACATGATATGCAATTCACAGCTTTCCGGTCTGATGTTCGCGAACAGCATGGTAAAGGTCTCCATTTTATCCTTCAGCTTGGTGGGTTCCACCCTGAAGCGGCAGACATCGGCTGAATCCGTATATCCATCGGAACCCCAGTTGTTGATACCCTTGTTGAGGATGATCTCCCAACTGTCTATATTGGGTATGGTGTAAAGTACATAGGTGCCTGAATCTATTTTTTTACCACCTATTTCAACGGCATCCCTGAAAACGATCCGGGTGGCGGCATTGGCTCCTGTACGCCATACCTTGTTCCAGGGTACCAGGTCGCCAAAGATCTTGCGTCCCTTTGCATTGGGCCTGGAATAAGTGAGTTCGATGGATCCCATACCAAAATCCTGTTTGATGGTCTGGGTAGAGGAAGGCGCCGGCATTTTCACCTGGGCCAGGGAAATAGCGGTTGAAAATAACAGGGTAGTTAATATCAAATAAGATCTTTTCATATCAATAATTTAGGGAGCAAAAGTACATCATTCATAAAAACAGGGATGGATTATTATTACATAAAAAAGGGTAAAGAAAAATACGCAAGGTGCAAAGTATACGCAATGGCGCCCGGATCCTATGCACCATAGCGTGTAACCCTTAAAATTGCAGTGTAAAACGCACCGTTGCTTTATTCCTATTTATAAGCTTCCACCCGGGCCCCTGAAGGATCAGTTTCTTTGCATCTTCTATGCAAGGAATGCAATCCGAGGAGCTTGTATTCAGGTTGGTGAGGGAGCCCTTGTCATCCAGGTTGAAGCTGATGCTGACCTTGCCATGAGACGCTTTCTTATCTGCAACAACGGGTTGTTCAAAATTATTGTCAATATAGGCCTCATATTTTTCCCACCCGTCTGTTGGCACTGCATCGGCTACATCAATTTTTATGAGGGTGATCCTGTGCGCAGCTTGCTTCTTTTTTTCCATTTCATATCCGGGGCTTACATGTAACGGTGCTTCGGCTCTTATGCTTTTGTTGGAAAGCACACCGGGGGAGGGGGACACGGTGGCAACGGTATTATTGTCGGTTTTAGTACCAGCTCCGTTCTGGTTATTGGCTTTTTCGGTCCTGCCTTCATCTGCATCCAGGGATTTGGGATTGGAATTGACGGGCCCTGTATCCGACAGTACCCCCGGGTTTTTACGTTCGGTTACAGGTACGGTTAGTTTGCCGGTGGCATTGGATTCTGTTAATTTGGCATCTGAATGTACCAGGGTGGGTTCTTCTTTGGGAGGGGTAATGGTTGCGGGCTTTGCAGCCTGGCTATCCTTTGCAACCGGTATGTTCATTGCTATCGGTTGTTGAGTTATGCTGTCTTTGTTGCTGTTCCTGCTAAACCACCAGGTGATGGCGGTACCGGAGAGGATGATCACGGATGCCGCAGCATATTTCCAGATCCTGGCAGCGGACCGGTTAAAGGCAATGATCTTTGCCCGTGAACCGGCATGGGCCAATTGTTCCTTTAAGCCTGTGAGCTGTTTGTTCCAATCGGCTTCAGCAAAGCCTTCATATCCTTCCATGGCCTCGGCCAGGAAGGGGTCGTCGAGGGCGGCTTTTTCCATGGCATGCATCTGCCCTGCAGGTAGGTTGCCGCTGTGATAGGCTTCTATATCGGCTGCTGTGTACATGTTATGTTCTTTCTTTTCATCCATGTTTTGAAATTCATTTGGCCCTTGTCATCCTTTCCTCCATGCATATCCTCAGGTTTCGTTTACCGTTCTGTATATGGCTTTTAACCATGCCCCATTCGTACCCGGTGATCTCAGCGATCTCGTTGTAGCATTTTTTTTGCAGGTAGAACAGTGCAACGGTCTGTTTTTGCTCGGCGGGCAGGTGCTCTATGCAATCTTCCAGGTGCAGGAGCCCTTGCTCTTTTTCCATAGACTCATTGTTCAGATGCGTTTCCTGCCCCGATTGCATAAAAGCCGGGTTAAACTCGGTGGTGCGTATATTCCTGGGGCTGCGGAGCTGCATCAGGCAATGATTGCGGGTAAGCACGTGGAGCCAGCCTTTGAAATTGTCCACTTCATGGTTCCTCAGTTTGGTATGCAGTTCATTGAAGATGTCCATGACGGCGTCCTTGCTTCGTTCCGGTTCTTTGAAATACTTGAGGCAAACCCCGAACACCAGGTCCATATAGCGCTGGTATAGTGTACTCAACTGGCTGATATCACCGTTTGTTTTGAAGGCAGACACCAGTTCGCTGTCGGAGCGCTCGTTGTTCGGTATGTTCTTTAAAAATGCCAAAGGAGCATTGTATGATATCAGCGCGGGCGAAAATTACTCAAAATAAACCTTAACGGTTTGATAAAAAAGCCGGTTCCTGGACTCGGTCTGCTGTAGTTCGGAATATCCCTGCAGGCCGAGCAGGCCAGAGGCATTACCCTTGTTGATGGCAATCTCCAGGTATCCGGCCGAATTATAAAGTGCCAGTTTCTCGCCTTCGGGAACATCGGCATAAGTCTCACTGATCCGGTCTATGAACTCATCCCTTTTGAACATGATGCGGAAACTGCGGCCCTTGCGCTGCTCCTCAAATTCTTCCCGGGAGATGTTGACGATGACGTTCTCAAAATTATCGATGAAGATGATCTGTCCCTCTATATAATCATTCCCCAGCATCGGCCGCAGCGGATTCTTCACGCGTATGGAAATACCCGGATCACCGCAGTTCTCCAGCTTTTTGCCGGAGAGGATATCGCTGAAGACCTTTCCAAATACCGAAGCACAATACAGGGTATTCTTTTGGTGGTTTTTGTCGAGCGCAACAGCGATGGTCTTTTGGGGCACTTCCTCCAGGATCATGGTCAGGAGCCCATTGTCGGCACAGCCGATATAGTGTCCGTTGTGTTCAGCCACCAGCAGGTAGTCGGGCTTTTCGTCAAAGAGGTTCACCAGTACCAGGTGAAAGGTTTCTTCCGGGAAATTCCGGATGGCATTACGGCAAACATAGGCTGCCTGCGGATAGTTGAAAGGGGAGAGTTGGTGGGTGATGTCGATGATGGAAAAAGTATCATTGGTTTGCAATAATCTGCCCTTTACCGCGCCAATGAGGAAATCCTGCTGGCCGATGTCGGATATTAAGGTTAGTAAGGGCATGACGGTAATATGGGATGAATCTTTTTTGGGGAGTGCTTTAAGCTTTGGGCTTCGGGCTTTGTGCTGTAGCAAAATATGAGTGGACTGTTCAATGTACCAGCTTTATTTTTTAATGATCCGAACAAACAAAAAAAATTGAAGGGTATCCACCGCGCATAGCCCCCCGCTTGCAAACTGCCACTATCGCACCAATACGCCCTGCTTGAAAAAAAACTTCTTCACCAGCTTATCCGCCAGCCCGGGAAACAGTTTGTTCATGAACACGGTACGTTTGCCGTTGAACGTGAGCACCAGGCTTCTTTTTCTTTTTTCAATGGCGCGCAGGATATGGCGGGCGCATACGTTGGATGCCATCATCTTCCCTTCGTCCATGGGGCTCTCCCCCTGTGCTTTTCCCTTGCTGTTGAGGGCGGCGTTGCGGATGTTGGAGGTGGTGAACCCCGGGCAAACCCACATCACGTTCACCCCGCTGTCGGAAAGTTCGGTGCGCAGTGCTTCCAGGAAACCGTTGACGGCAAATTTGCTGGCCGAATAGCCGCTGCGGCCGGGCAGGCCGCGGAATCCTGCAATGGAGGAAACGCCAACGATCGTGCCTTTACGTGCAATGATGGAATCCAGTGCCATTTTGGTGTTATATACGGTGCCGAAGAAATTGGTCTCCATCACTTTCCTGATCACTTCCGAATCTGCGTCCTTCAGCAGGGAGCGCATGGAGATGCCGGCATTGTTGATGAGTACATCTATGCCGCCGTAGAAGCTGATGGTAGATTCGATGAAGTTGCGGCAGTCGTTCTCATTGCTCACATCTGCAACGATGGTATGCAGGGGCCTTCCGGAGTGCCTGATCTGGAGGTCGTAGAGTTTGTCCTGATTGCGTCCGCAGGTGGCCACTTTGGCGCCCTGGAGCAGCAGGGCATCCACGAGGGCTTTACCGATACCATCGCTTCCGCCGGTAACGACCACAACTTTATTATTAAAAAAATCGGGCATAATTTATTTATAAACAAAAATAGGTCAGTTCTGCTGGTGTTTGAAAGAAAATACCCGGTTATTCAGACAGGTGGGAAAAAACTTTTTTCAAATAATTTGAAGCCAGCCCTTTTTGTCTTATTTTTGCACTCCTTTTAAAAAAGGACAGGCTGATTTGGTAGCTCAGTTGGTAGAGCAATACACTTTTAATGTATGGGTCCTGGGTTCGAGTCCCAGCCAGATCACTTCTTGGGACAAACTAACAAAATCGTTGGTTTGTCCCTTTTTATTTTGGGTGAAAGCCTTTTTTACGATCAAAATTTTGGGGATAAAAAAATATTTATTTTGACGTGGGGGAAGATGAAAATTCTGTAAAACAAAAGCCGCATCACTGTGGCATTGTTGTTTCAACCAGTTCTGACTTTTAAAAATTTAGGGTCGTTTAAACTGCATGATTGGTCATGTAAGTACCCCCTTTTTCCTACAGGGTAAAATTAATCCGTTTCCGGTGATTGTACCCACTCCGGTG
>JANYAL010000143.1 GCA_025361325.1 Bacteroidota bacterium | reverse complement strand
TTTAACAGGCGACTGAGTGTGCAAACCGGATTTTATGCCGATGCAAAAAAATACATAGCCGGCCCCAATGATTATACTGCAAAAGCAGGATCTTATTTATCTACCGTAAAAATTATAAAAGTAGATGCCAACTGTATGGTATACCAGGTGCCGGTTGCTGTACAATATAACTGGCTTATCAGGCCTAAAGCAAATTATTATGCAGCTGTTGGTGTATCCAGCTATATCATGAAAACGGAAAAATATAATTACACTTTTGAAAGAAATAATATACAGTATAGTTATCCTTATGCTTATACAAAGAACAGCCATCTGTTTGCATCCTTACAGTTATCGCTTGGCGTGGAAAAACAAATAGGGCATAAATTACTTATACAGGCCCGGCCTGTTGTTGCTATACCTTTGCAGGGTGTTGGTGATGGCCGTGTAAAAATATTCACCACCGGTTTACATGTGGGGCTTAAATATTTTCCGTTTAAGCAGTAAAATCACAGGCAACCTTTCTCAAAAAAATTGCGTTCTCATTTAAAATACTATTAATGAAAAAAATATTCAGCTTAATTACGGCATCCGCTTTGTGCATGATCATTTTGGATGTAAGCTGCAGTAAAGGCAGCTCTACGCCGCCGCCTGCTACAAATCCCTGTGCCGGCATTAATATTGTTGTAACGGCCACCACCACCCCAACGTCAACCCCAACGGCTTCGAATGGCAGTATCATTGCATCGGCATCTGGCAGCACAGGCTTTACCTTTAGTTTGAACGGAGGTACGGCACAGGCATCGGGTACATTCAGCGGTCTTGCTGCCGGCAGCTATTCTGTTACTGCAAAAGATGCCAATGGGTGTACAGGTTCCCAAACATTTTCCGTAACAGCAACACCCTGTCCTTCTATAACAATAACAGCAACCATAACACAAACTACCACCCCAGGTGCAACAAACGGATCAATAGCTGCTACGGCAGCCGGCAGTACGGGGTTCACCTATAATATTAATGGAGGCACTTTTCAGGTAAGCGGCACTTTTACCAACCTGGCTGTAGGCAGCTATACCATTATTGCGAAAGATGTGAATGGGTGTACAGGTTCAAATTCCTTTAGTGTTACATCAGCATCCTGTCCTACCATCAATTTAAACACAACACCAAGCAATACATCGGGGCCAACCGCAACAAATGGAAGTATTGTTGCCCTTGCAAGCGGAGGTATTGCTCCGTATACTTATAGTAAGGATGGCGGTATTAGTTTTCAGGCCTCAGGCACATTTAATAATCTGGCAACCGGTACCTATGCCGTGGTAGCAAAGGATGTAAATGGTTGTTTGAGTGTAACGGTTAGTACCGTTGTTGGTTTTACTTGTCCTACCATTACCGCAAGTGCAACAACCGTCAATACCATTAAGTGCGAGAGTAACACAGGTAGCATTACCATAACAGCGGGGGGCAGTACCGGTTTTATGTATAACTTAAACAGCGGTTCTTTCCAGACTTCCAATATATTCAATTCATTGGCTGCGGGTAATTATAACTATGGAGTAATAGATCTGAACGGATGTTTAAAGACAGGCACCGCTACCGTAAACCTGGCTCCCGCCGGCCCATTATTTTTGGCTGTTAAAGCAGTATTGGCTGTTAATTGTGCCATCCCCGGATGTCACAGTTTACCATCACCACAAAATGGGCTTGATTTTGCCGATGATTGTACCATTGTATCACAGGGATTAAGAATTAAAGCAAGGGCTGTGGATGCAAACCCATCGCAAATGCCACCAACCGGCCCGCCGTTATCAAACGCCGACAAACAAAAAATCATTGATTGGTTAAATGCCGGAGGGAAGCATAATAATTAAATCCGTTACCATACATTCAAAAAGTAAAACAGGCACATGAAAATAATTGTATTCTCTGTTATGCTGGGAATAACTGTTGGTCAAGTTACAGCTCAGGATTCAACCCATCGCTTACATCGTTATGAAGATAAAACGGCTTTGCAAAAAATAACCGGCACTTTTAAATCAACCAGAGTGATCAATGCACACTCTACCGAAATGCTGCATAAAGGCGAGTTAGACTTCAGGATCATGCATCGCTTTGGTGTGATCAAAAACGGGGTTAAGGATCTTTTTGGGTTGGATGTTGCCAGTATGCGGATGAGTTTTGATTATGGAATCAGTGATAAATTGATGGTTGGTTTAGGCAGAAGTACTATTTTAAAAGATTTAGATGTATTTGTAAAAACAAGGATACTGCAACAGACAAATGGGGGGAAAAAAATGCCAGTTTCACTTTTATTAGCCGCCGGGTATATTGTAACAACAATGGAATCTTTTGCGACTGTAAAGCCCGGCTTTGGCGACCGGTCATCTTATTATGTACAGCTTATTGCCGGCCGAAAATTCAGCAATGATTTCTCCGTGCAGCTAAGCCCTTTGTTGCTACATAACAATACTACTTTAAACCCTACGGATGATAAAACTATCTTTGGATTGGGTGGGGGCCTGAGGTACAAAGTAAGTAAGCGTATCGCAATCATGCTCGATTATCATCATGCTTTTGGCCGGTTGGATGGTGTCATAACTGACCCGCTCTCTATTGGTATAGATATTGGAACCGGGGGTCACGTATTTCAGCTTCATTTCTCCAATGCGACCGGTATGAATGAAAAGGGTTATCTGACACAAACTACAGGAAAGTTCTTTAAGGGCGGTATTCGGTTTGGATTTAACCTCTCCAGGATATTTCACCCGGGCAAAAAATCTAAAAAATGGTAAGGCTAATTTTTATCCCTGCGCCCCGATGATCGGCGGCTGTTTTTTTGCAAATGTTGTTCTTTACCAATCTCTTTGTCTGGCGAAATCTGCGGGAAAATTCATTCCCCAATAATTGTTGCTTCACCCCTGTAAATTGTAACTTATACCCTGCTGCAATTAATTCTTCTTTATCGATTCCGTCGCCTTATTCATCATCTCTTCCCAATTATCGTCAAAGGTTAAATTACTGAAGCTGCCTTTTTCTATTTTTATTTCTTTAGGGTGATTTTTTGTTTTATCCATCAGCATGATCCCCATGGCGGCGATGGTCAATTCGCTGAACTCGCCGCTGATGCTCCACCGGTGCCCGCCCATATTATTGCTGCCAAGATCGCGGCATTCCGTGATGTTTATTGTATGCTTGGTCAGGTGTGGTTTTCCACCCAAAATATTACCGAATAACTGGCTATTTGGTTGCTGCCCGCGCTGGTAACTCATCCCCACAACCGGGTATCTGCCTGTTTTCAATGCAAGCAGAAAATTCAGCTGTAGCGTTTCGTCGTTCGCTGCGCCGGTGGCGGTCAATGTAACCAGGTAATCGTTGCCGGGTTGTAATTTGTCTTTATCTATTTGTACCAGTAAAGATCCGCCCAGGGCAATCCCTTTGCCTTCCATAAAAATGATGACTCCAGAACCGCTATTATTGGCCGGCGCATTCAGCGCTGTAGCCTGCCCTTGATTTGATGCAAGAGTTGTTGTTTCCAGGTACCCCGAATCAGGCTCCCCCTTCTTTGTATTCCTGCATGCCATAGAAAAAAGTACTGCAGCAATTAAAAATAATTTTCCTTGTTTCATTGTTGCTTCTCTTAATTTCATGCTTCCCTACCAGGGATTCATTAATAATATATTATTTTAGCTCTCGCCACACGATCGCGATCATCTCTATCAATTACTAAATTGATCCGGCGGTAAAATTCATCATAAGGAATAACATGAGTAAGTCCATCGACAGGATCAATAATACCTAGTTGGGTACCGTCAGTGATGGAACCATCACCCGCTATAGAAATAATTACGATAGCATGAAATTGGGGCACCCGGTCATCGGAACTGTAAATGGCAATCAGCGGATTGCGGGTGGTTTCAAGTTTATTCTGGATAAATTGTGGTGTAACATCAAAAGAAAAATTTGTAGAATGCATTCCCATTGCACTTACAAATTCATCCTCATCGTTTGCAAACAATCCCCGGTCATCCGCATAAATCTGGATAAACGGCTGACCAAGTGAATTTACAAGACTAACTTCACTAATAGACATGTGGTCGTGATACATCTTTACCATCGCTCCGCTGGCGGCCCAGCAACTATTGGTATGTAATTGCCTTAACCTTATGTCGCCATCCGCCGGAGGCAATTCAAACCCTGAAGAGAAATTTTGATGTGTTCTTTTTGTTTGGGCGTTATTGTTCTGGTTGGGTTTACCGCTATTATCATTCGCCGGGTTATTATTGCTGTTGGCATTATTATTTCCCCAGCCATTGTTGTTATTTGAATTATTGTTATTTCCCCAACCGCTG
>JANYAL010000132.1 GCA_025361325.1 Bacteroidota bacterium | reverse complement strand
GCCTGAAAAATCTATATAAGCCTCATCCAGTATAATCAGCCCATTGAAATTTTTCAGCAGAAACAGTATATCCTCCCATTTCATACTGTTGCCTGTTGGGTTATTGGGTGAACAGACCCAGATGATCCTGGTTTTACCATTCACCTGTTTCATGATCGCTTTTGTATCCAGCTGGAAATCTTCTATGAGTATGGCTTTCCTGACCTCAATATTATTGATCTGGGCGCTTACCTCATACATGCCATAGGTTGGGGGACAGATGATCACATTATCTTTACCCGGTTCACAGAAGCAACGATAGAGTATGTCGATGCATTCGTCGCTTCCGTTGCCGATAAAGATATTTGCTTCTCCGATATTTTTTTGCTGTCCGATGGCTTTCTTCAGTGCCTGCTGATAGGGGTCGGGGTAACGGTTAAAGTCATTACCCAGCGGGGAACCCAGGCTGTTCTCATTGGCATCGAGAAATATATTTGCATGACCGCTGAACTCATTCCTGGCGGAAGAATAGGGTGTCAGGTTCCTAATATTCTCTCTTACGATTTGGTTAATATCAAACATTTTTGCCTGTTTTATTATAGCCTGATCTTTACGGCATTGGCATGCCCCTGCAATCCTTCCGCCTCTGCCATGGTAATTACAGACGGAGCAATATTCATAAGACCGCTATGGTCTAGTTTCTGGAAGCTTATCTTTTTCAGAAAAGTGTCGGTACTTACTCCGCTGTAGGCTTTTGCATACCCATTGGTGGGCAGGGTATGGTTGGTGCCGCTGGCATAATCACCCACTGTTTCAGGTGTGTAGTTACCGATAAATACAGAACCGGCATTGATGATATTGTTCGCAACCTCATCCACATCCTGGCAATTCAGTATCAGGTGTTCGGGTGCGTAAGCATTGACCAGGTCAATTGCTTCGGGGATATCCTTCACCAGGATCAGTTTACTATTTTCCAGTGCCTGCAGGGCGATCGGTTTCCTGGGTAAACTTTGTACCTGTTTGCTGATCTCCTCCATGACATCAGGAATCAGCGAGGCCATGGTGGTTACAAGCAAGACCTGGCTGTCTGAACCATGTTCTGCCTGGGCAAGCAGGTCGGCTGCTATGAATGCCGGGTTTGCCGATCCATCGGCTAGTATGCACACTTCGCTGGGACCAGCGGGCATATCAATAGCAATACCCTGTTGTTGTACCTGTTGTTTGGCTGCAGTAACATACCTGTTACCGGGGCCAACTATTTTATATACCGCTGGTATGGACTCCGTGCCGTAAGTCATTGCTGCAATAGCCTGTGCGCCGCCAATTTTGAACAATCTCGTGATGCCGATCCATGAAGCGGTATAGAGCAGGGCAGGATCCAGCTTCCCATCCTTTCCGGGCGGGGTGCAAACAACGATCTCCCGGCAACCTGCAATGATAGCCGGTAAACCTGTCATCAGGAGTGTAGAGAATAGGGGAGCGGTGCCACCCGGGATATAGAGCCCCACTTTATCAATGGCCACAGACCTTCTCCAGCATTGCACGCCAGGCATGGTCTCGGTAACTACTACGGGTTCTATTTGTTTTTCATGAAAGGCAATGATGTTGGATGCGGCAAGCTGTATCGCCTTTTTAAGTGCTTCAGGAATATGATGCGCAGCAGTCCACTCGGTTGCGGATACTTCAAAAGACTGCAGGTTGGTCCCGTCAAATTCACGTGTATATTTTCTTACAGCGGTATCGCCCCCATTTTTAACGGCTTCCAGGATCAGGCTTACCTTTTCAACAAGCTGGTCATTGTCAGCCGCAGGGCGAAGCAATAGATTATTCCAGTCCTTTTTTTCCGGATATTTGATGATTTCCATTATACGATCATTTTTTCTATAGGAACAACAAGGATGCCCTGGGCCTCAAATTCTTTCAGTTTTTCTATGACGTCCCAGAAATCGTTCTCATTCACCACGCTTTGTACACTACTCCAGCCCGGCTCTGCCAGCGCAACGATAGTAGGGCTTTTCATGCCCGGCAGGATAGCAGCAATATTCTTCAGCTGGTGGTCGGGTGCATTCATCAGGATGTATTTGTTGTTCCTGGCCGCTTTAACTGCGTTTATGCGAAGCAGCAATTTATCCAGGATGACCTGCTTGTCGGCCGGCAGGTCATGATTCACTGCGAGGACGGCCTCTGAATGCAGGAGTACCTCCACTTCTTTAAGTCCGTTGGTGAAAAGGGTGCTTCCGCTGCTCACGAGGTCGCAGATGGCGTCGGCCAGTCCAATTCCCGGTGCAATCTCCACGGAACCACTGATCTCATGAATTTCCGCCAGTATGTTATTTGCGGTAAGGAATTGCTGTAACAGCAGGGGGTAACTGGTAGCAATCTTAAGGCCATTGAGATCTGCCGGTGAATGGTATTCCATACCTTTTGGTACGGCAACACTCAGGCGGCATTTGCCAAAGCCGAGCCGGCTCACCTGGTGTATCGCTTTGTTCTTTTCCAGCAGTACATTTTCACCAACGATGCCAAGATCTGCCACTCCGTCAAAAACATATTGCGGGATATCATCATCACGGAGAAAGAAGACCTCCAGTGGAAAATTGAAGGCTGTGCTCTTCAATTGCTTGTGGCCGTTGTTGAGTTCTATCCCGCATTCCTTGAACAGGTGTATGGAACTGTCATAGAGTCTCCCTGATTTCTGTATCGCTATTTTTAGCATGGTTCGAATTGATTTGGTTCAAAATAAAAAGGCTTACCGAAGTAAGCCTTTTGAAGAAATATGTTTTATCACATAAACATCATTACGGCCTACCGGCAGGTAAGTGTGTATGATGGTGTATATGAACGAATGATCTCATTTTGGTGTAAAGAAAAGCATGTTGGGTTATTTTTCCAAATTATTTTCCCTGTCATAATAACCTGCACCCACTATTCTTCCTGTTGCATGAAGCTTCGGGTATCTTTTTTTTAGCTGAACAATCCCTCTATAGAAAGATACCTTTCTCCGGTATCATAATTAAAGGTCAGTACCCTTGAACCTTTTTGTAATTCCGGTAATTTCTTTGCCGTGGCGGCCATTACCGCACCGGTAGAGATCCCTGCCAGTATCCCTTCCTCTTTTGCCAGCCGCTGGGTATACAGAAAGGCTTCCTCTTTTTCAACGGTGATCGTACCATCCAGGGCAGTGGGGTCAAGTATGGACGGAATGAATCCCGCGCCAATACCCTGCAAGGGATGGGGTGCCGGGCTACCTCCGCTGAGCACAGGCGACATAGCCGGTTCAACGGCAAACACTTTCAGTGAAGGGAAATGTTTTTTTACCACATCAGCGATGGCAGCAATATGTCCACCGGTACCTACACCTGTGATGACATAGTCCAGTCCTTCTGGAAAATCCCGGATGATCTCCTGGCAGGTGGTAAGGCGGTGTATGGCCGTATTGGCAGGGTTATCAAATTGCTGGGGCATCCAGGCATGGGGGTTGGTGGCGGTGAGCTCTTTCGCTTTTTCTATAGCCCCTTTCATTCCTTTCTCCCTGGGGGTTAGTACAAATTCTGCTCCGTAAAGCGACATGAGTCTTCTGCGCTCGATACTCATGCTTTCAGGCATAACTAATATAATCTTGTATCCTTTTACAGCTGCTACCAGGGCCAGCCCTATGCCGGTATTACCTGATGTGGGTTCTATGATTACACTATCACTGTTCAGCAGGCCTTTCTGTTCCGCATCTTCGATCATAGAAACTGCGATACGGTCTTTGATGCTTGACCCGGGATTGGTCTTTTCCAATTTGATCCAAACTTCAAAGGCAGGGTCAAATAGCTTGTTGAGCCTTACATGTGGTGTGTTTCCGATGGTTTCCAGGATGTTGTTTGCTTTCATGTTGTTATTTTTTGATTTATATGATAAAGTTGATTGCTTCCACAAATGGATCCTTGTCTATTAGTTTTATTTCGCTTCTGTGATAGACCACCGAATTAGGCGGCACACTGTAGGTAAGCCATACATTACCACCAATGATACTGCCCTTGCCGATCAATGTTTTTCCTCCTAATATAGTGGCACCCGAATATATGACCACATTGTCTTCGATGGTCGGATGGCGTTTTTCATGCGCATCTGATTTGTTAACATTTAAGGCACCCAGTGTTACGCCCTGGTATATTTTTACCCCTTCACCGATCACAGTCGTTTCACCGATCACGATGCCAGTACCATGGTCAATAGCAAATGATCTTCCTATACGCGCACCCGGATGAATGTCTATGCCCGTCTTACTGTGGGCATATTCCGAAAATAGCCGGGGCAGGATATGAATTCCCATCTTCCACATGATATTCGCCAGGCGGTATACGGCAGTGGCAAAAAAGCCAGGGTAGGTGATGATGACCTCATCAGCACTTTGAGCAGCAGGGTCAAATTCAACTATGGCATCAACATCCTGTAAAAGGGTGGTATATACTTCCGGTATCTGCTCAAAAAAGAGCTCGGTATATGTTTTCTCACTGGTCTTTTCTGTACCACATTCCAACAGTAAACGGGAGAAGGTTCCTTTTAACAGTTCGTATTCCTGTTTTACAATGTGCTCGTCAATGGGGTGCTTCACAAAAAGAAAACTGAAAAGTTCTTCTATGAATTGTTCTGCCCGGTGTTTATCGGGGTAAAACTGGTGTTTCATACTGCCTTGTTCTACCAGATTTTTTATAAAAAGTGATTCAGACATGGGAATGGTTAATTTATGATCACAGATAATGGTCTGTGTTCATTGTTGTAACAATAAGATTCCATTTTTGTTGAAATGCTCTATGAATGGTGGGAAGCACTGTTTCTAACCCAATTTAGACCAGAATAAAGTTAGTTCAAGTTGGGGTACTATCATGTTGCTCCGGGTTTCACTGATCAGCGTTCCTCTTATTTATTAATTTTTTAACAAACCCTTTGATCCCGGATGTGTACACAAAGATGTTTGAACAATCCTGAATGTCCAGGTAGCAGTTACGCCTTTTTTTAAACCGGTGATCAAACGTGCCGTGTTTCTGAATCAGGTACCATTCACCATACAAATGAACCACTTGAATAATATTTTGTTATATAACATACCTGCTACATAATTTCTTCAGAATTCATGGGGACATTTGCACCTGAATTATTTGATTATGATGAAAAGAATACTGCTGCTTCACTTTTTTGGAATTTTAGTCTTAGGCGGATATGCCCAGGTAAAAGGGGGAAACAGTATTACAGGCACCGTGGTCAGTGCTGAAACAAAGCTCCCCCTGGAATATGGGACTATCACTATTTTCATCAAAGGGTCGAAGAAACCAGTAACAGGTACTACCACCGATAAGACGGGAAGTTTCACCCTGTCGGATATCCCTACGGGTACATATAGCCTTTTAATAGAGAATATTGGATACAAAACTGACACACTGAAAGACCTGGTGATTAACAGGAAGGATGCGATCATTGATCTTAAGAATATTGCATTGTACCGCCAGAAAAATACCATGCAGGGCGTAACCGTCGTAGCCCAGGCAAAGCTCATCGAAAACCGGATCGATAAGATGGTCTTCAATGCCGAAAAGGACCTCACATCCCAGACCGGTGTTGCTACCGATATATTGAAGAAGATACCACAGGTATCGGTTGATGCGGATGGCAATGTGGAGTTGTCGGGCAGTTCCGCCATCCGCTTCCTCATCAATGGCAGGCCTTCCACCGCTTTTGGGAGCAATATCACCGATGTATTACAATCCATACCGGCCAGCCAAATCAAGAGCATTGAAGTGATCACCAACCCGGGTGCCAAATATGACGCCCAGGGGCTTGGAGGCATCATCAATATCATCCTGAAGTCGAACAATTCTAAAGGATACAACGGGAATATATCGCTTACTGCGGGTACCCGTAATGAGAACGGTTCCTTCAATTTGAATGTACGCAACAATAATTTTGGAGTACATGCTTTCTTCAGTGGCAGCGAGCGGATACCCTCCAATACCAGCAGTAGCAGTTACCGGGTAACAACCGACAGTAATATTGTAAGCATACTGCAGCAATCATCCGCCAGCAGGTTCAGAAGGCATGGTTACCAGACCGGTACCGGTTTCGACTGGACCATAAAAAAATTAACCACTATTTCCGGAAACATCTCTTTCAACAATTTCGGATATGTAGGGAGTGGCCAGACGAACCAGTTGCTGCAGCCCAATAAAACAAACGGATTGCCCGATATCCTTTCCCTGACCAGTTCTGCTTATACGTATGAATTCAATAATATTGACTTTAATATCAATTATAAAAGAAATTTCAAAAAGGAGAACCAGGAACTGGAAATAAAACTTAATTCAAGTGCCGGACACAATAGTTCGATCAACTCATCCGACCAATATCTTTTGCCCATGGACTCCCTGTACCACGGTATCAGGAGCAATAACCCTGCAACCACACGGGAAACAGAACTTGCCATTGATTATTCGCAGCCATTGAAAAAGGATGTCAACTGGGGAATAGGAGGTAAAACGGTCTTTAATAATATACTGAGCAATGCTGCTGTTAACAGCTACCAGGCTTCCCAGCAGAGTTACCTGCCTGATGCCCAGTTGTCAAATAACCTGAATTATAAACAGCAGGTCTATGCGGCTTATACAGAACTGAGTTTTCCGGTTGGGGAATTGTTTGAGACCAAAATGGGTGGCCGCTATGAGCGCACTGAGATCAATTCCTATTATTCCAATGCACTGGCACAGGTAAAAGTGCCGGGATATAATACCTTCGTCCCTTCGGTCTTTTTCTCAAAAAAGATCAACGACAACACCACGCTCAAGCTCAGCTATTCCAAAAGGATCGAGCGTCCGGGCTATGACGAACTAAATCCCTATGTGAATACATCAGATCCAAAAAATCTTTCCTCCGGAAATCCCTACCTGAAGCCCGAGATCGGTCAGCGTTTTGAGATGGGCTACAGCAGGGACCTGGGCAAGACCGGTTCGCTGATGGTTAACCTGTTTTACCGCATCAATGACCATGATATTCAGCCTTTCATTGTGTATTATCCTTCCTACAAAGTGGGCGATTCGGTATACACCAATGTGTCGGTGAGCACCCGTCAGAATATTGGCAGGGAAAATAATGCCGGCATCAACCTGTTCGGGGATATCCATTTTAATTCAAAACTGAATATACGCTCCAATGCCTTCTTCTATTTCAGGCATACCATCAACGCCATTGATGCCGGGTACAATACCAATAGTTTTAATTACCGCCTGAATATGAACGCCAGCTACCAGTTCACCAATTCAGTACTTGCGGAATTCTTTTGCAATTTCAGTTCCCCACGCCATGAAGTGCAGGGTACTTATCCATCATTCACCAGTTATACCATCGCCCTGCGCAAACAATTCTGGCAAAAAAAGGGTAGTATAGCGCTAACGGCAACCAATCCCTTCAGTGAGAGCCTGGACCAGAAGACAACACTGTTCGGCCCGAACTTTAATGTGCAAAATGAACGTGTTATCCCGTTCCGGTCTATCGGCATCAACTTCTCCTGGAAATTCGGCAAACTGGAATTCAAAAAAGAAAAGGAAGAAAATGATTCCAACCTGAATGGATCTTCGCAGAAACCTTAAGTAAGATTATTTACATCCTAACCCGAACAAGGATCAGTTAACCTGCTTTTGAATGGTTTCATTTCCCCGGTCTGGATGGCCTTATTTCAATCTTGCTGGGTAAGGTCCTCGGGTCCATATGTAAAAGGTCGGCAACCAACTGGCCTATATCTTCCGGCTGTATCTTCCAGGCATCAGCTTCATTGGGTATATGGTCATTGAAACAGGTGGCCACCGATCCGGGCATGATGGTGGAAACTTTGATTCCGTATTTGCGAAGGTCGAGCATGATGGCCTGGGTAAAGCCCACCAGTCCGAATTTACTGGCATTATAGGCAGCCCCGTTCTCAAAGAAATTAGTGCCTGCCAGGCTGGCAATGGTTATAATATAACCTGCAGACTGCTTCAATGCTTCAACACCCGCTTTTACGCTG
>JANYAL010000370.1 GCA_025361325.1 Bacteroidota bacterium | reverse complement strand
TACCCTATAAGTGGTTTTCCAGAAATCCTTTCGGAAGCACCTATTTTGCCTGCCTCAGCATGGCTGCGGAAATGAGTACCGGATTACTCGCCATGGCCCATGTGTATAAAAGAGACCCTGCGGTTAGCCTCCTTGTGACACGTATTCAGGGTGATTTCATCAAAAAGGCAACCGGCAGAACAAGCTTTACCTGTGAGGATGGTCTGATGATCGGCCAGACCATACAGGATGCGGTCATCAGCAGTGAGGGTAAGACGGTTACTGCCAGGTCCTTCGGAAGGAATGCAGCAGGAGAGATCGTTGCAAAATTTGACATCACCTGGAGTTTTAAAACAAAGACAGTCCGCATTTAATATTACTGCACCCTCCTCTCCAATTTCTGTAAATTGCACCTGCCCGGTATATAAACATCATAGTTACAGATTTAATGGAACCGAGGGTTTAACTTTGCACCAGCAAACGAGGTATCCTAAAAAAAGTCAAAACAAAAAAAGGGCGCCATTATTCAACAAGCAGCAATACCAGCATATGCAAAAAGACTTGCAAAAACAACAGGCACTGGAATATCACTCAAAAGGAAGACCTGGAAAGATCGAGGTAGTCCCGACCAAAGAAGCCAAAACACAAAGAGACCTTTCACTCGCTTACTCCCCTGGTGTAGCGGTCCCCTGCCTCGAGATAGCAGCCAACCCCGAAGATGTATATAAATATACCGCCAAGGGAAACCTGGTGGGTGTAATCAGCAACGGCACCGCCGTATTAGGACTGGGGAACATAGGCCCCGAGGCCGGCAAACCGGTCATGGAAGGGAAAGGTGTTCTCTTCAAGATCTTTGCCGATATCGATGTATTTGATATAGAGATCCGGGAAACAGATCCTGAAAAATTTGTACAGATTGTACAGGCGCTTGAACCCACTTTTGGCGGAATTAACCTGGAGGATATCAAATCGCCGGAATGTTTTTACATAGAGCAGGAACTGAAGAAACGCTGCAAGATCCCCATCATGCATGATGACCAGCATGGTACGGCCATCATTAGTTCCGCAGGTTTACTGAATGCCCTGGAGATCCAGAAAAAAAAGATCGATAAGGTTAAATTCGTTGTCAATGG
This sequence comes from Bacteroidota bacterium, assembly GCA_025361325.1. GTDB lineage: Bacteria > Bacteroidota > Bacteroidia > Chitinophagales > Chitinophagaceae > Ferruginibacter. The sequence continues at coordinate 8,907 of JANYAL010000370.1, read as the reverse complement.
TGCAGGTGCTGCAGCCATGGCCTGTATAAAACTCTATGAATCACTTGGGGCCAAGCACACCAATTTCATGGTTTTTGACCGTAAGGGTATTTTGTATAAAGGCAGGGAAGGCGTGGATGAACTGAAACAAAAATTCTGCGTGGAGGAAAAATACAAGGATTATGACCTGGCCAAAGCCTTCAAAGATGCGGATGTATTCATCGGACTGAGTGCAGGCAATACCGTTACTGCCGACATGGTGAGATCAATGGCCAAAAATCCTATCGTGTTCGCCATGGCCAATCCCGACCCCGAAATAGATTATGAGACTGCCGTGGCCACCCGCAAAGACCTGATCATGGCTACCGGCAGGAGCGATTTCCCCAACCAGGTTAACAATGTGCTGGGTTTCCCTTATATCTTCAGGGGCGCACTGGATGTGCGGGCCACACAGATTAATGAGGCTATGAAACTGGCAGCGGTGAATGCCCTGGCTGAACTGACCAAGACCCCCGTTCCGGATATTGTGAACCTGGCCTATAATGAAAAGAATATTTCCTTCGGACCTTCTTATATCATTCCCAAACCCCTGGATCCGCGTTTGCTTTCCTCCATCGCCCCCGCTGTTGCACGGGCAGCCATGGATAGTGGGGTGGCCAAATACCCCATTACCGACTGGGAAGAATATATATTGGGACTGAACAGGCGCCTGGGGCTGGATAACCAGCTCAGCCGTGTCATCGGCAACAAGGCACGCAAGGATCCCAAACGCGTTGTGTTTGCAGATGCTGAGAATCTGAAGATCATTAAAGTTGCTTCGCTTGCCCAGGAGGAAGGAATAGCCTACCCCGTATTGTTGGGTGATGAAACCAGCATTCTGAAAATAGCGGCGGAGAATGGTATTGATCTGGAAGGAATGCCCATCATCAATCCGAAAGATGATAAAACAGAGGAACAAAGAAAGCGTTTTGGTGAACTCTTCTTTGCAAAAAGACAGCGAAGGGGTGTGAATAAATACGAGGCTTTCAAGGCCATGAAAGACCGTAACCATTTTGGATGCATGCTGGTAGAAACGGGTGAGGCAGATTGTATGATCAGCGGACTGAGCAGGAACTACCCCGATACCATTCGACCGGCCATACAGATCATCGGTAAGGAAGAAGGCGTTACCAAGATCGCAGGTATGTATATCATGTTCACCAAACGCGGTCCGCTTTTCCTTGCCGACACTACTGTTAATTTCAACCCCACGGCAGAAGAACTCGCAGAGATCACCCTGCTGGTAGCTAAAGAAGTGAAGCAGTTCAATATCAAACCACGCATCGCCATGCTCTCCTATTCCAATTTCGGCACCAGCGATTCTCCCGAAGCCAACCTGGTCAGGAAGGCAAGGGAACTGGTAAAGAAAAAGGACCCGGAACTGATCTGCGACGGTGAAGTACAGGGCATCCTGGCATTCAATAAGGAGATCCTGAAAGAAAATTATCCCTTCACCGAATTACTGGAAGGTGAGGTAAACACCCTGATCTTCCCCAACCTGGCGGCAGGCAATATTGCTTATAACCTGCTGCAGGAAGTGGGTGGCGCTGATTCTATTGGACCCATCCTCCTGGGACTCAATAAACCGGTACACGTGCTGCAGTTGGGAAGCTCCATACGTTCCATCCTCAACATGGTGATGATCGCCGTGGTGGATGCACAAATGAAATGCAGGTCCAATACGCAGGAAGAGGTAAAGAAAAGCAAGAGGTGGAAGAAGTTCAGGAAAGTATCACACGAAATTTAGAATGTAGTATTATTAGTACTTAAACCAAAACACAGCATGAGTTTTTTCACCCACTTCGGCCGTTACCTGCTCATGATCAGGGGCATGATGACCAGGCCTGAGAACATGCGGATGTACTGGAAGGAGTTCATGCACCAGTGCGTGGAAATCGGCATCGGCTCACTGGGTATCGTTATGATCATCTCTGTCTTCATGGGTGCCGTGAGTGCTGTACAAACAGCCTACCAGCTGGTTAGTCCGCTCATCCCAAAATCCACCATCGCACAAATTGTACGCGACACCGTTATACTGGAATTCGCACCCACGGTTGTCTGTATCGTACTTGCCGGGGTGGTGGGCAGCAAGATCGCGAGCGAACTGGGCAATATGCGGGTGAGTGAACAGATCGATGCGCTGGAGATCATGGGCATTAACACCAAGGCTTACCTCATCTTGCCCAAGATCGCTGCTACACTGGTTACCATACCCATGCTGGTGGTACTGTCCATGGGACTGGGCATCTGGGGAGGACGGCTGGCCGGTTCTTTGTCAAACATCCTGTCTACCGATACCTACGATACCGGCCTGCTCGAGAACTTCCTGCCCTATAATGTTATTTTCGCACTGTACAAGTCATATACCTTTGCCTTCATTATCAGCAGCATACCAGCCTATTATGGCTATTATGTGAAAGGAGGTGCACTCGAGATCGGAAGAAGCAGTACCAAGAGTGTGGTAGTGAGCTGTATCATGATTTTGTTTGCGGATTATATATTGGCGGCAATGCTTCTATAAAAGACAAGCTGCAAGGGAGAAGCAGGTTGCCGCAATACCCCTTGTTGTATTTCATGTTAGACTTACCATAGCTCTGCAAATAAAAGTAGAACAATAAATATCTCAGCATTAATAACTGTGGCTTTCTATGATCGAATTCAAACATATCATCAAAAGTTTTGACGAAAAGATCGTCCTCAACGACGTTAGCCACGTCATGCAGACAGGCCTGTGCAACCTCATCATTGGCACCAGCGGCAGCGGTAAAACGGTATTGCAGAAATGCCTGGTTGGGCTGCTGGAACCCAACAGCGGTGAGATCGTTTACGACGACCAAAGTTTCACAGGCATGGAGGAAGATCAACGGAAAGAACTGCGTCAGCAAATAGGCATGCTCTTCCAGGGGTCGGCCCTTTTTGATAGCATGACGGTGCAACAGAACGTGATGTTCCCGCTGGACATGTTCACCAAAAAGAATTTCGCCGAAAAATTAAAACGTGTGAACGAAGTGCTGGAACGGGTGAACCTGAAGGATGTGAACCCCAAATACCCGGCTGAACTGAGCGGTGGTATGAAAAAAAGAGTAGGAATTGCCAGGGCCATCGTACTTAACCCCAAATACCTCTTCTGCGATGAACCCAACTCCGGGCTGGACCCCCAGACCTCCATGGTCATCGACAAACTCATTTACGATATCACCAAGGAATTCAACATGACGACCGTCATCAACACCCACGACATGAACAGTGTGATGGAGATCGGCGAGAACATCATATACCTGTATAACGGTAAAAAAGAATGGAGTGGTAACAACAAGGAGATCATTTATTCCAAAAATGAAAAGCTGAATGCCTTCATATTCGCATCTGAATTCCTGCAGGACGCTAAAGACATGCGGATGCTCGAAGCCAGGGGCAAGATCGACCAGAACAGGGATATGGATGAGTTGATGAAGTAGCAGATGCACCAATGTGCTGAACTGCAGTTATAAGGATTTGCACATAAACATATCCAACCATTTTCCTTACTTTTGCGACCAAATCTAAATCAACACATGTCTGTTTTAGTCAATAAAGATTCCAAAATAATCGTACAGGGCTTCACCGGTACGGAAGGCACTTTTCATGCCACGCAAATGATCGAATACGGATCCCGGGTTGTTGGCGGGGTTACCCCGGGTAAGGGCGGCTCCAGCCACCTGGATAAGCCTGTGTTCAACACGGTTGCAGATGCCGTACAAGCTACCGGTGCCAACGTAAGCATCATTTTTGTGCCTCCGGCCTTTGCTGCCGACGCCATTATGGAAGCTGCCGATACGGGAATTGCGCTCGTGGTTTGCATCACGGAAGGAATACCGGTGCAGGACATGATACGGGTGAAGAACTTTTTGAAGAGTACATCAACGAGACTCATTGGCCCCAATTGCCCGGGGGTTATTACCGCGGATGAATGCAAAGTGGGCATCATGCCGGGGTTCATCTTCAAGACCGGAAAGATCGGCATCGTATCAAAGAGCGGTACGCTTACCTATGAAGCGGCCGACCAGATCGTTAAAGCCGGATTGGGTATCTCTACCGCCATCGGCATTGGCGGCGACCCTATCATTGGTACCACCACCAAAGAAGCTATAGAATTATTCATGAATGATGCAGATACCGAAGCCATTGTAATGATCGGGGAAATCGGGGGAAGCATGGAAGCCGACGCAGCCAATTATATTAAATCTACAGGGAATAAGAAACCGGTGGTGGGGTTCATCGCCGGGCAGACAGCTCCCCCCGGCAGGCGGATGGGACATGCAGGAGCCATTGTTGGAGGTGCTGATGATACCGCTGCAGCCAAAATGAAGATCATGACCGAATGCGGTATCCATGTAGTGGCCAGTCCGGCTGATATTGGCAAGCGGATGGCCCAGGTTTTGAATCAATAATCTTCATTTCCCTTATTTCGTTGCACCCCGCCCTGAGCGGGGTTTTTTAATTGCAAGATCCAAGAATGACCTGGTAAATGATCATGCCATACAAAATGGCCGGTGACCAGTATTTTTAAAGGAACCTGGTTCAATAGGAAATTATGGCAGGTTACCATACTACCAACAGCTATCCCACAAACTACGCACAGCTCACCACATTTTATGTGGGATGATGTGGGTTAGATGTGGGAAAGATGTGGGAAGGGTCGCTACATGATTTCACCCTTTTTGAGCGATTTCATTGATAAATTGCCTGCCATTTTTTCATGTATCCGGGTTGCTTTTCTCAAGTCTCTGGTATAAAAAAAGACCCGGACCGGCGCCCCCAGGCCTAAAGTATAATCAAAATGTTTAATAATTGTAATATGACTTTAGAAGATCAGGTCAGCTTTACACCGTATATTTTCAAATGACTTGACACAAGTACCTGAATGCACTTCATTTTCACTTTGAATAAAAAGAGTTCATCAGTAGTCATAAAAAGCCCTGTCCAAAACAGGGGGTTTTTCATATATATTGGTAACGGGGATTAAAAACGGGTTATGAGCCTGCCCGCTTGGAGCAGATCCGGCATAGGAATGCTGGAAAACAATAGCCTGAAAAGTTGAGCTGGAAAAGATGAATAGATACCCTTTTTTGACCATGCCTGCTGTACAAAGTTTAAAAAGCGTTAAAATAATTTAACAGGCCCTGGGGTCATAAATTGTGCAAATTCTGCCCTGGCGGCATCCCTTTACAAATTGTATCTTGTAACTAAAACGGTTCTTATGTCAACAAAGAAATTTTGGGCAGCTTTTTTAATATGTAGCTGCACCTCGTTATCGCTTATGGCACAACAGAAAGACCCCTACGAAAAGAACTGGAAAAAAGTGGAAGCCCTGGAAAACAAGGGACTAACTAAAAGCGCATTGACGGAAGTGCTGAACATATATAGCATGGCTGAAAAGGACCACAATGATGCCCAGCAGATTAAAAGCTGCATGTACCAGGTAAAATACAGAAACCTGGTGGAAGAGGACAGTCATGAGAACAATATCTTTTTCATAGACACGCTGATCGAAAAAGCAAAAACGCCCGCTAAAAATATTCTCCAGAGTATGCAGGCCGAACTGTTCTGGCAGTACCTGCAAAACAACCGCTGGAAATTCAATGACCGCACTAAACTGGCAACGGAGAAGAGCAGGGATATCACCACCTGGAGCATCGATAAAATATTTGCTGTCATTACCACCCTGTATAAAGCCTCCCTGTTGGGCGAACAGAAACTGAAGACCACCTTACTGGATAATTTTGACCCCATCCTCATCAAAGGAGAGAAAACCCGGCAACTCCGGCCAACACTTTATGATTTCCTCACCCACCGGGCCCTGGTTTTTTTTATGAGTGATGAGTCGGGACTAACCAGGCCATCCTACCAGTTCAGGATCAGCGACCCTGCTGCTTTTGCACCTGCAACGGGTTTTGTCAAGGTCTCCTTTAAAACACAGGACACCGCATCCCTGCAGCATACTGCCCTGTTATTATTCCAGGATATTCTGAATTTTCACCGCGATGACGCCAATCCCGATGCGCTCATAGATGCCGATATCATACGCCTGAATTTCGTGAATACCTACGGGGTCATGGAAGACAAGGAAAAATTATATGAGGCCGCCCTCAGGCATATAGAGGATACATACCATAACAGTCCTGCTACTGCGCAGGCTATGTTCCTGAGGGGTTCTATCTATCTCAGCCGCGGCGGTGATTATAAACCCTTCACCCATTCAGTGAACCAGTATGAGATAAAAAGGGCAAAGGAACTTTTTGAATCGGTGGAAGCAAGTTTCCCCAACACAGAAGCGGGGATCAATGCCCATAATGCCATCGGGCAAATCAAACAACCCACACTAGGCATGGAGACCGAAAAAGTGAATATTCCCGGTCAGCCGTTCCGTGCGCTGGTCACTTATAAGAACATGAAGACCCTGTATCTGCGCCTGGTGAGAACAACCAGGGAAGAATTGATAAAAATTGACAGGCGGGATTATGATAAACGCTGGAAGGGTTTAACGGAATTGACACCACTGAAAAGCTGGACTGTATCCCTGCCCGACCTGCAGGACTTCCAGGCTCACGCCACTGAGATAAAAATGGATGGACTGCCAAATGGCTTATACATCATCCTGGCAAGTATGGATGAAAACTTCTCCATTACCCGGAATATTATTGCCAAATCGGTTACCTGTATCAGCAACATCAGCTATATACAGAATAATAATCACGAATATTATGTACTCAACCGCGATAACGGGCAGCCCCTGCCCAATACGCAGGTTCAGGTATGGGAATCCAAATACAATTATAACACGAGCAGCTATGCGGAGATCAGGGAAGAAAAGTATACAACAGACAAAAATGGTTCCTTTACCCTGAAACAAGTGAACAGTTACCGGAATTTTCTATTGCAGTTCATGAACGGAGCTGATGAATTATTCCTTGATGAAAGCAATTATAGCAGCACTTACGACAGTTATGAGCCCGACCTGAAGCCCCAAACCTTTTTGTTCACTGACCGTTCCATATACCGGCCGGGGCAAACGGTCTATTTTAAAGGGATTGTTGTACATAAGGATACCAATGCTGCCCGCACAGCTGCCATGCCCGGCTTTACCACCAAGGTCCTGCTTCGGGATGCCAATTCCCAACGTTCCCTGGAACTTACGGTAAACACCAATGATTATGGCAGTTATAAAGGCGCCTTCAAATTGCCGGAAGGGATACTGAACGGCCAGTTCAGCCTGCTGGATACCGCTACCAATGCGGCACTGTATTTCAGTGTGGAGGAGTACAAGCGGCCCAAATTCTTTGCAGAGGTAAAAAAGCCCGGGGGTACGTACCGGGTTAATGATTCCATAACGGTGGAGGGTACAGCAAAAGCTTATGCCGGCAACAATATTGACGGGGCAAAAGTAAAATACCGTGTGGTGCGTAAAATGCGTTATCCCATCTGGTGGGATTGGTGGTATTACAGGGGGGGATACGGGAAACAAGAAGAAACAGAGATCACGAATGGCGAAACTGTCACTGATTCAAAAGGGGTGTTCAGGATCAGGTTCAGGGCATTGCCCGATGAATCGGCTGATAAAAAGAGTCAGCCCGTCTTTACCTATGCGGTCAGTGCCGACATCACTGACTTGAATGGTGAAACCCGCAGCGGCAGCACAATGGTAGCTGTGGCTTACCAGTCCTTGCAGCTAAACATCGGTCTGCCGGATAAAATGGTTGCCGACAGCCTGAAGAACCTTATGATCAGCAGTACCAACCTGAATGATCTCTTTGAGAAGGCTGCGGTAAACATTACCGTCAATAAAGTAAAATCGGCCGACAGGTTCTTCCGGGAGCGCTATTGGAATATGCCCGACCAGTTCACCATGAGCCGGGATGAGTACTATGGGTATTTTCCCTATGATGTGTACAAGGATGAGGACCAGGTGCAGGCATGGCCCCTGGGAGATAAAGTGATGGAAAGGACAGATACTACCAATGAAAAAGGGCTGTGGGCAATGGGCAGTGAGCATCTAGAAGCCGGCTGGTATAAGATCATTGCGGTTACCAAAGACAAATACGGTGAGGAAGTTCGGGCGGAGAAATATATACAACTAACAGACCCCGCTTCCGGCAAAAAAATCAATGAGGCCATTGCTGTTGATTTAACCAGAACCTCCTTTGAGCCCGGCGAAACCATCAGCTATACCATCAGGACAGGATTTCAGAATATCTGGATGGTGCATACCATCAATAAGATGGACAAGAGCAGGGATTTAAGCTTTCCGGCCATTTCCACAGAACAGCCTTTACGGAAAGCCATCCGGGTGAATGAAGGTGACCGGGGAGGCATGTATCTAAGCTATGCTTTTGTGCAGCACAACCGGGTGTACAAGGGATATGAAAATTTCAGTATACCCTGGAGTAATAAGGATCTCCGTATCAGTTATGAGACCTTCCGGGATAAAGTTTTGCCTGGAAGTAAAGAAAAATGGAAAGTGAAGATATTGGGTAGCAAATGTGAGAAAGTGTCAGCGGAACTATTGGCAGGCATGTATGATGCGAGCCTGGACCAGTTTAAACCGCATAACTGGAGCAGCATCAATATTTGGCCTTACCTGTATAATACCACCTCCTGGAGCGAAATGGGATTCAGCGCAGTCAATGCGGAGCAATACAATAACCGGACCTGGGAGTATATACCCCTGCCATCCAGATCATACGATGCATTGAATTTTATGGGGAGTGATTATAATAGGGGGATCTTTGCACTTGATGAGATTGTGATCAGGGGAAATAGATCTTTGTCTCCTCCGCCACCTCCCTCGCCCTTGATGAAAGGAGACAATAGATTAGAAGCAGTGGTTACAGGATTGGATATTAAACATCA
>JANYAL010000063.1 GCA_025361325.1 Bacteroidota bacterium | reverse complement strand
GTAAAACGGATATATCACCTGCTGACGCAACGTCCTCTTCGAGAGACGTTGCTGTTAAGAGCGTGAAACGGATATATCACCTGCTGACGCAAGGTCCTCTGTGAGAGACGTTGCTGAGAAGAACAAATTAACAGCATCGTCTCCTGCAAGGGACGTTGCGTAAAACGGATATATCACCTGCTGACGCAAGGTCCTCTGTGAGAGACATTGCTGTTAAGAGCGTGAAATGGATATATCACCTGCTGACGCAACGTCCTCTTCGAGAGACGTTGCTGAGAACAAATTAACAGCATCGTCTCCTGCAAGGGACGTTGCAATGCAATAAGTCAGAAGTTTATGAATTGCTTTGTATGTCATAACTAGTAGCATGTCGCAGCACGCTTACAGTTAATACTCTAATTTATCCTATTCTACGCTTTTTTGCAAAAAAGCATGCTTGAAAATCAATCCTTTATCATTGTACAGAACCAATTATCGTTAGCACAATCAGATCTGCCTTTTCATATGGAACTTTTTCAGTGATCATCAAATGTGTTAACCCTCATTTGCACAGTAATTCTCCTTTGCCGCCAATTCCGCCAAATGCGACAGTATTGCTGTTTTTAACCGGAGGCGAACTTATTTTTGTGAAAAGGGTATGCAGGATTCAGGTGAAACAGTGAAGGAAGATTAAAGTTTGTAGTCTGGATGAACCTGAATAATGACAAAGTATTAGCATAACAAGCAAAATACCGTTAAACAAAATTTGTAGTGTAACAAATTGGAAAAAGCAAATACTACAACGTACAACCCTTGCAGTTCTTTGACATTAAGGAAAAACAAAAAAATCAAACATCAGAGTCCGCTAAAATAATCATACCCCCTTTCGAACCAGTAATCGGGCGGGCGCTGATTGCTGAAGTAGATGGTTCCGATGCGCTTGATGTGTTTGACGCCGTATTTAACGGGGATGATGAGACGTAGCGGTGCACCCTGGTTCATGGGCAAAGGGGCGCCGTTCATTTCATAGCAGAGTATCGTTTGCGGGTGCATGATGCTTTTGGTGTCGATGCCCACATAGTATTCATTGTCTGGGGTGTGTAGTCCTACGTACTGCATTTGGGTTTGCTCATCCAGCCCGTAGTGTTTGGCAAATTCCCTAAACTGTACGCCGCCCCAATGTGTTACCTGGCTCCAGCCTTCAATGCATTTGAAATCGAAGACCACATCGGTCCTGGGAAGTGCTTTAATATCGTCGATCGTGATGAGCAGGGTATCGCCGGCCTTGCGTACGAGCTGCAGTCTCCAGGCGGCGGGGTCAAATTCATTACCCATGCCCGCATCGCCGTTCACACGTACATGATGTTCGGCAGCCGATACCGGGTAGGTCCTGGCTAAGTGTCCGCCACTCAGCAAATTCCTGAAGATCTTCTCATTGTTATTGAGCACGGCCCGCAAAGGCTGGAGGGCCTCATTGTCCTTAGGCTGCCGGTGCAGCCAGTACCAGGCGGCTACGCACCCACCCAGAAAAAGGAATAAGAAAAGGAATGCCAGGAGGGTCTTGTTCCTGACCTGTTTCGTGGTAACTACCTGTTCTCTAAAATCGCTCATATGTTGGTATTGTGGGGTTCGGTAACGGATTCGGTCAGGGGATCTGGTTCGGCAACAGCCGGGGGCACCGGTTTTACCTCGAAGCCGGTAACCATGCCCCGGAAATTATTCCATCCGGCCAGGATGACCTGTATGATGTGCACCAGAAAGAAGAGTACGAACAGGATGGTGAGTATGAAATGCCCGGCCCGGGCCCACTCATACCCGCCCAGCATTGCGCAGAGCCAGTATAACTGTACGGGCTTGTAGATTGCAAGGCCGGTGATCAGGGAGCCCAGGCCCATAACAATGACACCGGTATAAGCCATGCGCTGCGCGGCATTGTACTTCTTCTGGGGTGGCAGACCTTTTTTGATATGGAGGTCGTGCAGCAGCACCTGCACCGATTCCTTCAGCGACCTGCGGTTGGGGAAAATGAGTTTATATTCTTTGGAGAACAGGAGAAACAGTACATACAGCAGACCGTTGAGCGCAAACAGCCACATGAAAAAAAAGTGCAAGCTCATGCCCTCGGCAAGCCGGAAAGGGATGTTCAGCGCCTTGTTGAAGGAATCGGGAAAGAATTTGAGGATGGTGGTATTGCCCCATCCCAGGCGGTACACGTCATTGGCCCAATATATCAACAACCCGCTCCAGATCATCACCCCCAATACCGGGAAGTTGATCCAGTGAAACCAGCGGATGGCCAGGGGGTGTTTTTTGATGATTTTTTTTTCTTGCATGGTTAGTTTTGTTACCAGGTTTAATATACCGGATAAGCACTTCAAACTTTGAAGTGCTTTGCCAACTGCCAACTGCACTTAAACTATTTTCCTTTAACAAAGACCATACTCGCCGAATTCATACAATACCTCAAACCGGTGGGTTTGGGCCCGTCCTCGAACACATGGCCCAGGTGGGCACCGCAACGGCTGCAGTTCACTTCGGTTCTTCGCATGCCATAGCTTTCATCGGTAAGCTCTTCAACGTTTTTCTTGTTGATGGGCTGCCAGAAACTGGGCCAGCCTGTTCCGCTTTCGAATTTGGTATCGGAGTTGAAGAGTTCCTGTCCGCAACAGATGCATTTATAGATGCCTTTTTCGTGGTTGTCCCAGTACTTGCCGGTATAGGGGGATTCAGTGCCTTTTTTACGTGTTACCTGGAACTGTTCGGCGGTAAGCTGTTTGCGCCATTCCGCATCAGTCTTATTAACAGCATAGGTCCTGTTTTGTGCATGGGTGCAGGCAGCGGTGGACATCACCATTGCTGCGAATAGAAAATGTTTCATAATTTTTTTTGATTATACCCCATATACGGGTGTGTAACCAGGGTGGTTTTTTTTGTTCCTGTCCTTTAACAAACTATTACAGGTTAAAATTAAAGTATATTTTTGGTTTGAAAAGTTAAGAATATGGGCATATTTCACCAGGTCGCCGAATACCTGTACCTCAAAAAGAAGGACCCAAACCGGCCGCACTCCACGTTTCTCAAATACATGCATGGTATTAACCGCATCTCGATACTTTTATTCCTGGTGGCATTGGTAATACTGGCAGTGAAGTTGCTGCGGTAAACTGTAGTTTACCCTGTGCTAAACTGGTTTGCTCTTATTCCGGCAATATTTACAGAAGGATCTGGAAAAGAGATCAGGGCGGGGCTGTTTCACTATCTTATACTATCCTATTTTTGACTGTTTTATTTTGAAGACGTACAGTATTAAATTCTTGCACCAATCCGGAAGTATCTATTATATCCCAAGATTCTGTTTTTAGCTGTATTGCAATACCCTTGTAGTGCGCAAAATGGGTACAATAAGGAATTGCTTGACAAATTACAGCAGATAGAAGCTACACCTACTGTTTCCAGGTATTTTGCGAAACTCTATTACAAAGCCATTAAGAATACCAACCGGTATGCTGAACACAGATCCGAGCAGGTTCGGCATTTTGTATTTGGGTTTGAAACTTCATTTGGAGCATACTTTAGTAATGCCCATAGTAATTATTTATCCGGAAAAAAAGTAACAGGCAGTTGGCAGGATTATTACCAGTCCGATACCCTGAATGAATTACAATATCAATTCATGGGAATGAATGCCCATATCAACGGAGATATGCATAAGGGGCTGATTGATACATATACTTATGATACGCTGAAAAAATATAAACACGAACTTCTCCGGTTTCAGAAATCATTGAACATCTTCTATGATAGTGTTTACGCCAGCACTTTTATTTATCCCCGGTTAAGAAAAATACACCGCCTTACCCTGGGGCTGGACAGGTTAGCAGGGAGAAAAATGATTTTACACTGGCGGCGGCGACAGATTCATATGGCCCTGTTGTATTACCAAAATCCAGTACGTTATGCAAGACGATTCATTCGGTTGCAACAGCTCATTCATCAGTGGGACCGAAGGATCATTGATCTGTTTAAATAAAGTGTTGCATTCAAACACCACCATTTCATTTTTGCCGGTGTGAGAACGAAACAGATTCGCTGCGTGGATCCTTTGTTTTAAAGCTACCAAACCAGTATTCGGAAACACTGTGAAGATCAATAGTTTTTGTCGGTACTATACAGGGGAGGTCCTGTACCTGGGATTTCGTTTTCCTGAAATCATTGCAATTGGTGTATCACTTTAAAAATGGGGGTTATTACTTTATATAGTTATAGATACTCCGGGCTGCATTAGCAGAAGCATTTCCTCCCTCACTCAATACATATTTCAGTACTTTATAGTCTTCTTTCAGTTTTGCCAGTTTGTTATCGCCGGAAAGCAGTTCCTGCAATTCCGCATGCAGGTTTTCTACGGTCAGTTCGTCCTGGATGAGTTCTTTCACCACTTCTTTGTCCATGATCAGATTCACCAGCCCGATGAATTTGATCCTGATCAGCTTACGGGCGATCTGGTAGGACAGGGCATTGCCTTTGTAGCAGATCACTTCGGGTACACCAAACAGCGCGGTCTCGAGTGTGGCCGTGCCGCTGGTGACAAGGGCTGCTATTGACACAGCCAGCAGGGCATAGGTTTGGTTCACCACAGCGGATACATTGGAATAGGGCGCCATGAGGTCACTGTAAAAAGA
>JANYAL010000365.1 GCA_025361325.1 Bacteroidota bacterium | reverse complement strand
CATGGATCCGGAACCGACGGAAACATTGGCGTAACCCACGCGGTGGGTTTGCATGGCGGAGTTACCCACTGCAGTGTTATCATAGCCCGTCTGGTTGTTGGGCATCACAAGATGGCCGATGGCCGTATTCCAGTAGCCCGTGGTCACACTATCAAGCGAAAGATAACCCAGGGCAGTATTGCCGTAACCGGTGCTATTATTCTGCAGGGCCCTGTAACCCAGGGAGGCATTCTGAGAGATTGAATCTACTATACCCGAGGGGAGGTTGCGTATGCGGAACCGCAGGGCACTGTCGTTGGTGGTGCCCAAAAAATTAGAGGCGGTGATATTTGCATTCCCTGTGATCTTCCAGGAGGTACTATCGGCAAAGCCAACAGCCAGGTATACCCATTTGGTACCGTCATAGTAATGGAACCCGATACTGTCGGGGTTGTTCTGATAGACCAGTAAACCCGCTGCCGGGCTGGCAATGGCGTTTTTCTGTGCTTTGTTCATTCTGGGAATGAGTACGCCCTTGCCGGTACTGCTTACATCCAGTATGGAACTGGCATTGGCTACAGCTCCTGTGTTGTTTACACTTAAAGATTGTGAATGGGCGGCGAGTTGGAGCGTGGTTGCAATAATAATAGCAAACACCAGACGTAAAGATGTAGTCATTGTGTAAATAAATTAAAAAATAAAAATAGGTCTTTTTAAAAGGATAGAAGGTTATCAGGGTATTAATTCTGCCAATGGGTCAGTTTCATGGGCAAATTTATTATTTTTTTTATAAACAATTTCATTTAAAACCCGGCATAATCCATACTAATTGATCTGTTCAGACCCTACAAGTGAAAAAACTGCTGTCTGGATTAAAAAAGCTTTTGTAATAATAGATTAATTCCCATGACGAAAAATACTGCAAAGTAGTAGTACCGCAGGGAAATTAGCAGGCGGGTGTTGATGGTTAGTGAATGGGAAGCCGCGGCAGGCAATTGGCAGATTGCGGGAGATGGGGGTGGCTTTGTAAGGAATAATCAGTTCTGCACCATTATTGTCCAGTTGGCACCATCACTTACAGCCATGACGGTCTTGGGGGAACTGGTTGGATTGAGGGTATAAGTAGCACCTCCTACATTTGAATTTCCCGCGAACAACAAGCCGGCAGCCGTAGTGATATTTGCATTGTAGGATGAACTGTTGTTTCGGATAATATAGGTACGCCCGGGATAGGTCACGGGGCTGGGTAGCTGGTAATAATTATTGGTGTTATCAGCTGGTAAAACGCCAACATAGGTGGGCTGGTTCAAAATGGATATCGGTGAACCACTGGTTCCTCCTGCAATTCCTATCACATAGCCGATGGTGATCACCCCATCCAGTTTAATGGTACCGTTAGAGCCCCCGGCGTTACCAGTACCGGGTTTCAGGAGAAGGTTACCTCCGTTTGAAACGGAGGAATTGAAGGAAACAATATGTCCTCCTTCCGCAGTTATGGTAGCGGCATCTGTGGTTACATTGTCATAACCACCTTTGATAATCACATCGGAATGGGAGTCGTTGGTAAGGCCCCAGTATGAACTTTGTCCTGCCGTGATATTGATATTACCTCCCTGAGAATTATATCCGCTCCCGGAAAAGATGTTCACCGCACCCGATGTTCCCAGGTTGCTGTACCCGCTTCCAGTGGCCGGCATGTTATTGGTAGCCTGTATCGTTACACTTCCACCGTTACCGCCGATGGGTATATTGGGGTCACCGGCTTTAAAAATAACAGAATAACCGCTCCCGGTAGTGGAATAGGCGGGGTAAATGGTAGTGGTGCCAGTGAAACGGATATTTCCGTTGACCTCCAGTTTGTCTCCCGGGGTAGTGTGCCGATACCCACATTGGTTCCGGTGTTATTGTAAATATTGCCACCTGAAAGGGTCCAGTAATTGGAGTTGTTGGCAATGGCCACCCAAACCGTTCCGTTCCAATAATAGAATTGGTTCAGGTCGGTGTCATAGACTTCCAGCCCGTTTGCCGGGCTGGCAACTGCTGTCCGCTGGGCACTGGTCATCCTCGGCATCAATAATCCTTTAATGGTGCTTTTTACATCCAGCATGGCACTGGTATTTGCAGCACTCCCATCGGTATTGATAGCCATGGACTGGCCATAGGAATTATTCTCTGGTGCAGTAATTATGAGAATACAAAGAAGAAGTAGATTTCGCATGCCGGATCGTTTACACAAATGTATTTATTTTCAGTAATAGCAATATCAAAAAATGGAGTAAATCCGCACTTTTCTTCAATTATAGTAATTCCGGATAAAGAGGAAACTGCTCCATGAAGAACCTCACGTTTCCTGCAATACCAGCAAGTAAATTATCATCTTCGCTGTGCAACAGTGCCTTATCAATGAAAGCCACCACATTTTCCATATGTTCCTCTTTCATGCCTCTTGTGGTAATGGCCGGAACGCCTACCCGTATCCCGGAGGTAACGAAGGCTGACTTATCATCGTATGGCACCATATTCTTATTCACAGTGATACCGGCTTTTCCGAGTGCGTTCTCACCTTTTTTGCCACTGATACCTTTGTTACGCAGGTCGATCAGCATCAGGTGATTACTGGTGCCGCCTGAGATTAAATCATAGCCTCTGGCTGTGAATGCCTGGGCCATGGCCTGTGCATTGGCCACGATCTGTTTGGCATATGTAGTGAATTCGTCGGTCAATATCTCCCAGAAGGCAACGGCCTTGGCTGCAATGACGTGTTCCAGTGGTCCGCCTTGTGTTCCCGGGAATACGGCCATGTCTATCACATGGCTCATCATGCGGATATTCCCTTTCGGGTCTTTCAACCCAAAGGGGTTCTCAAAATCCTTTTTCATCAAAATGATTCCCCCCCTGGGTCCGCGCAGGGTCTTATGCGTGGTACTCGTTACAAAATGACAGTGTTCGAAAGGGGAGCTGAGCAGTCCTTTAGCGATCAGTCCGGCAGGATGGGCCATATCGCACATCACATGAGCGCCCACTTCATCAGCCACTTTGCGGATGCGGGCATAGTCGATGTCGCGGCTGTAAGCAGATGCACCACAGATGATCAGTTTGGGCCTTTCGGTACGGGCCTTTACCTCCAGCATCTCATAATCGATCAGGCCGGTATCCCTCTTCACCCCATAGAAATGGGGATGGTATAATTTACCCGAAAAATTGACGGCGGAGCCGTGGGTGAGGTGCCCGCCCATGCTCAGGTCGAGCCCAAGTATTTTATCGCCCGGCTGCAATACTCCAAGCATGAGTGCTGCATTGGCCTGTGCACCGCTGTGGGGCTGTACGTTGGCATATTCGCAATGGAATACCTCTTTTATCCGGTCAATGGCCAGTTGTTCTACCAGGTCCACTATCTCGCAGCCCCCATAGTATCTTCTGCCCGGGTATCCTTCCGCGTATTTATTGGTTAGGGAGGTACCCATGGCCTGCATCACCTGCAGGCTGGTAAAATTCTCGGAAGCGATAAGTTCGATGCCATGGCGTTGGCGTTCCAGTTCCCGTTGGATGAGGTTAAAGACAAGTGTATCTTTCTGCATAATACGTTTTTGCTTGCGCAAATATACAGCCAATGGACTGTTCCGGTGAAAAGCAAAATTCCGTTATGAATATAGGATGCATAGTTTGTATAAAATTTACTACTTTACAGCCCATTTCAAGGATGAGCAATAACAATTGTGAACTAAATGCGCTGCCCGCGGCAGGTTGGGTTTAAACATGAAGGCAATTATTCCAGTTGCAGGTGCCGGTACAAAACTTCGCCCGCATACCTATACCCAACCCAAAGCCCTGATTCCGCTAGCGGGCAAGACCATACTCAGCATCATTGTTGACCAGCTGCATGAAGCGGGTATCAAAGATTTCATTTTTATAATCGGGTATCTTGGCGAGAAGATCCAGGATTATGTAAAGGAAAAATATCCGCACCTGAACTGTTTTTTCATCCGGCAGAACGAACGGTACGGAACCGGGCATGCCATAGACCTTACCCGTGAAATTGTGGGAAATGAGGAAGTGCTGATCGTGCTGGGTGATACGATCGCAGAATATGATGTTCGGGAAGTGATGGAATCATCCCATTCCATGCTGGGCGTGAAGAAGGTGGATGATCCGCGCAATTTTGGTGTTGCTGAGATCGGTGAGGATGGTTTCATCAGCCGGGTGGTGGAGAAACCCTCCATCCCCAAAAGCAATATGGCGCTGGTAGGAGTGTACAAGATCAAAGAGACGGGTTTTCTGTTTGCCTGCCTGGAAAAGATTATATCGAAGGATATAAGGAGCTATGAAGAATTCAACCTCACCGATGCCCTCGAATGTATGATCCAGAGCGGGGCTAAGTTCCAGTCGTTCAAAGTGCAGAACTGGTTCGACTGCGGCAAGAAAGAGACGCTGCTTGAATCAAAT
>JANYAL010000351.1 GCA_025361325.1 Bacteroidota bacterium | reverse complement strand
AACAGCCGGTAGGCCCCCGGCACGCCTGCCGGCAGTTCCCGGAAGAATACCAGTCCCGTATATACGAACTTGCCCCTGCCATAATCAGCTATAATCAGGCTGCCGTCGTGTTCATTCTCCCCGGGGTCTTTCATACCCAGGATCCGGCGATACCCCGTGTCGATATTTTCGGCCTGGTAAATGCTGCGCTCCTGTATCCATCCGTCAAAATCGGCAGGACCGATCTTATTGGGTTCATTCAGCGACCGGTGAGCCGGTAACAGGAAATTCACTTTAGCCTCCTCATCCGTTACCCGCTTATTTGTGATGGTGAACGGATAGGGCCCGATGCGTGCCTTCACCGGCCCGATCTGGTTATTGGTATTGTACTGCACCAAAAGCACGCCGCCCTCTTTCACATACTGCATCAGGGCTTCGTAGCTGCTGTTGAGCCAGGCGTATATATTGTAGGCCCGCACCCCGGTTATGATCACGTCGAATTGTTTCAGTTTTGCAGGTGTGATGTCGGCCTCATTAAGCACCACTACCCGGTATCCCAACTGTTCCAATGCCTCGGGTATCTTATCGCCGGCCCCGGGTATATAACCGGCCAGGTTGCCTTCTGTTTTACAATCCAGGTAAACCGTTTTGGCCTTTGCCTTTTTCTGGTAAACGATCATGGGGATATGGTCATAGCTGATGGTGCGTTTATAACTGTCGGAAGAGGTGTTCACTTTATCCGCGCTGAGGGCCATAGCAAAGACAATAGCAGGTGTTTTGACGAGGTTGGTATTATCCACTTTCAGCCGGAAGGAATAAGGCTGGTCCTTTTGCGGGCTGGGTACCAGGTAATTCTGCTGGCCTGCATCAATTCCCCGTTTATCCGGTACCGTACCAATCAGGTTTATGGTCCCGGTATTAGTCATATTGGGCGTTACCTTCACAGTGGCGGAAAGCGAATCCCTGTCACGGAGGATATATACATCCTTGTCCAGTTTCACATCAGCAAAGGAGATGATATTCACGGGTTGGTAGAGTTCTCCTTTTACGGGGTCGGTCAACTTATACCGGATCGGTTTGTTGAACTGGAATTCCAATCCGTCAATCATCATGCTGAATGTTATCTGCATGGCATCGCTTTCCCCCTTGCCAATCTGTTGCTGGTCGTTCACGGTAAAGCTCCCCTTCTCCATCGGGTATTCGAGCCAGTAGGGCTGCGTAGTCTTTGTTCCGGGTTTGATGAACAAGGTATACGATTTCACTGCATTCACATTCTTCTTCAATTGGTCGAAGATCACGAATTCCTCCCCTATTCTTGCATCGGCATTGGTGATATTGGCTCCCAGCCGGTCGTTTACCACCAGGTTAATCTTCAGGCTGTCGCCCGGCACGGCATAGGGCGTGCTGGTGCTGGCCTCCAGGAAAAGCCCGCTGCAATTTTCGATGAGTTTCTTAATGTCATTGAGTTTCTGTTCGCGCCAGTAGGAATCGGTAAGGGTGGCCACTTTTTTGTATAACCGCACCAGTGGTTCTACCGTTTTTTCCGGGTGCTCCACGGAAAAACTGTGGTAGATGGAATCGGCCAGGTTCTGCGCATTGTCCTCTTTCACCGGCCGGTTTATCAATTGGCCGCCGAACAGGGTCCTGTCCCAGGTGAGGTCAACCCCGTCCATGAGGTCTTTAACCGGTGCCTCTCCCTTAATGGTCTTGAAATATTCCGTCACGTTCCCGCGCTGTGCTGCCACGCCGAATCCCTGGCTCTTGTGCTGACTTCGGCTTGCTGCGGCGATCTCTCCATAACTTTTTCCGAGGAAGGGATTGAATTCACCGCAGTCCAGTTTGAACTGGCTCTCATCCTGGGTATTGGTGCTGCCAAAATTGAAGGTATTCCAGAGCAGCCTTTTGGCCTTCCATACGGTAACCCCTGCCTGCAATTGTTCTGGAAACATTGTGGGATCGGCAGCTGCATCAAATGCTTCCCCGGCCAGTATGGCGGATGCTGTATGATGCCCGTGCCCGCCCTCGCCGGTGGTGGGAAAGCGGGTGATGATGACGTCGGGTCTGAATTTGCGGATCACCCATACCACATCGCTGAGTATCTTATCATGGCCCCAGGTGCGCATTGTCTCATCCGGACTTTTGCTGTACCCGAAATCGAATGCACGGGAAAAGAACTGCTCGGCTCCGTCGATCCGGCGTGCCGACAAAAGCTCCTGCGTGCGTATCAATCCGAGGTCAACGCCCTGCTCATCGCCAATGAGGTTCTGCCCGCCGTCGCCGCGCGTCAGACTCAGGTAACCGGTACGGTATAAACGCCCGTTCGCCAGGTAAGCCAGCAGTCGGGTATTTTCATCATCGGGATGTGCTGCAATGTACAATACGGATCCCAGCACATTCAATTTCTTAAGCTGGAGCATGATCTCGGAGGCGGTGCAGGACCTGGGTGGCTGGGCAACTGCTGCTGAAATCGGAAACGTAAGCAGTAATAGGTTTACGATCGTTTTTACACATTTGCGATACCTGGTCTTACGCATGATGTACATAATTATTAATTGTTGTTTTTAAAAATAAGTGGTAACCCCCTTTTTACTGACCCACCAGGAAAACCGCATTCCCCAGCATCAACTTCCCGTTCTCCCAGAAACACCGGAACACCGGGTCATCGGCAAAGAAAACAATGGTACCATTGCCCAGGGGCACCACGCCCACTGCCGTGCCGTCTTTGATCTTCTCGCGGGCCCTGCTTCCTACGAAGCCGGCTACCTGCTGTTCCTTCTTGATAACACCCACATTCCAACCGTCTTTCAGGAACTCATACAGGTTTTCATTCTGTTTCAGCATGAAATAAGGGCCCGTATACCCGAAGCCCAGGGGATGAGAATTATCAAGTTCCATCTTATATATGGCGCCGGGCACATTGTTGAGAACTCCATCCCGCTCACGGTTCTCATATCTTTTTACATAATTGTAGAAATTCTTTGAGCTGTCCTCTTTCTTGTCATCGTCCTCATTCTTCTTCAGTTTGAACCCCCAGTCGCCCAAAGCCATCTGTGCTGCGGC
>JANYAL010000345.1 GCA_025361325.1 Bacteroidota bacterium | reverse complement strand
GTATCTTTTAGGGAAGCGGAGTGGGGTGAAAGATTCTACGATGAAGAGACGGTTATCGGCAGTATTGAATTCAACCTGGTAGATGGTACCCCTCGGCAGCACAATATAATCACCGTAACCAAAAGGCAGTTCGCCGTATTGGGTCTTTACCTTGCCGCTGCCCTCGTGAACGAAGATCATCTCATCGGCATCGGCATTCTTGTAAAAATAATCGATCATGCTTTGCTGCGGTGCAGCCAGTACCACGTGGCAGTCGTTGTTCACTAGTATGGCCTTGCGACTCTGCAGGTAATCCTTTTCGGGTTTTAGTTTGAATCCTTCAAAGCTGCGGTGTTTCAGCATCTTCTCCTCGGCAATCTTCGGCGACACATCAACGGGTTCATCCGTTTTGGTGATCATGGTAGGCGGGTAACAATGATATAGCAGGGAATAATCGTCAGAGAAACCTTCTGTGGAAAAAAGCTGTTCAGCATATAAAGAGCCGTCGGGTTTGCGAAACTGGGTGTGACGTTTGTGAGGGATCTTGCCTAAAGTGAAATAGTGTGACATAAAAATAAAAATGTGCAGAAATGCAATTATGCAGCTATGCGGATTTATTAATAGTATTGTTGTCGTAATGAAAAGAACTGTCTAATACCCTTTGCAAAGCGAGAGAATCAGGAAATAGTATTTCCAGCTGCGCTTGTCGATATAATAGGTAAAATTGCGGTGAAAGGGCATAATCGCTGTAAAAAATAAAGTTAATAATTCCTGCGGGGAAAACAGCATAAACTTTATAACAGGGACATGGGTGCAAAAATTACAGGAGCCCATGGTAAAAATAAATCCGCTGGTCTTGCTTATTTTGCAGCGAAATAAAGCAAACTCACCTGACACGCATCGGACTGATATCAGACACCCATGGTTTTCTGGACGAGAACGTCTTTCAACATTTCAGTCATTGCAATGAGGTTTGGCATGCCGGGGATTTCGGGAGCAGGGAACTGGCTGATAGCCTGAGGTACGGACAGGCAAAGTTAACTGATCAACCCACTAATGATCTTATCCATGGCCAAGCGGGACAGAAAACCATTTTACGAGGTGTTTACGGTAATATTGACGGTCAGGACATCCGCAGTATTTACCCGGAACAAATCGTCTTCATGTGCGAAGAAGTGAAAGTGATGATCCGCCATATCGGTGGTTACCCGCCTACATACAATCCCGAAACAAAAAAAGAAATACGCCAGCACAAACCGAAACTATTCATCAGTGGTCATTCTCATATTTTAAAGATCATGTACGATGATAAACTGGATTGCCTGCACATGAACCCCGGTGCGGCGGGCAAACAGGGATGGCATAAGATTAGGACGCTAATCCGGTTTGTGATAGACGGGAAGGAGATCAGAGATTGTGAGGTAATTGAACTAAGAAGCAGATGAATGTTGAAGCTTCCCGATGGCAGGGAACTGATGAATTATGAATTTGTTCGTATTGAATATGAATTGATTCTTGATTACACCCCGGATTGAAGTAATGTAATACTCATCATTCTACTCCACCCAATCAGCTATAAAAATATTAATATCCCGTGTACCGCCATTGTTTCGGTTGCTGCAGAAAACGATTTTCTTTCCGTCCGGACTGAACATCGGAAAGGCATCGAAGCTTTTATCATGACTGATCTTTTCGATATTTTTTCCATCAAGGTCGCACAGATACATATTGAAAGGGAACCCTCTTTTATATTCATGATTGCTGCAGAAGATGACGTGCTTCCCGTCCGGGGTGAAATTAGGAGCCCAGTTGGCCTGTTCCAGGAAAGTGATCTGGTGCGCTTCGCTGCCATCTGCATTGGCGATCCATACTTCCATATGCGTGGGTGCCACCAGGTTCTCCATCAGCAGATCCTTGTATTCTTTGACCTCTTCAGGCGTCTTTGGCCTGGAAGCCCTCCAGATGATCTTCTTCCCGTTGGGGCTGAACCAGGCACCCCCGTCATAACCTAATGTTTTGGTGATCTGTTTCACATGCCTGCCGTTGATGTCCATTGTGTACAGATCCAGGTCGCCGTTGCGCATGGAAGTGAACAGGATCTTGTCACCCCTGGGAGAGATCGTGGCCTCAGCATCATAACCTTTGGTATTTGTGAGTTGCTTGATGATATGGCCATTGGTATCCGCCTTGAAGATGTCGAAACTTTCATACACTGCCCAGATATACTTGTTGCCATATTTACTTCTGTCTGGTACAGGGGGGCATGCAGTTCCAGCAAGATGGGTGGAGCCATACAGGATATGTTTACCGTCTGGATAGAAATAACTGCAGGTGGTACGTCCCGTACCCGTACTTACGAGTTTCGGTGTGAATTTTTCACCCGGGGCAGTAGGTATCTTGCCCATCCAGATCTGATCGCATGGAATACCTTCCTTTTCATTCTTTCGCTGAAAGACCAGGTATTTACCATCAAAACTGAAATATGCTTCTGCATTATCCCCGCCAAAAGTGAGCTGCCGCATATTGACAAAATGCTTTTCCCCGGGGAAAAGGATCGTGTCGGCGCTGGAGGTTTGCAGGTGTTGGTTTGCAGGTTGTGGTTTGAAAGCACTTATCGCTACTGCAAAAAACAGAACAATGGCCAACCGAACCGGTAATCTTTTCATACCTATAAATTAATGGCGGCAAAGTTAACTAAATGATTCGTTGGGTTTGTCAAAGAATTGTCAAATGGTTAACGCAGAGCTGCTTAATTTTGCGCATCTATACCAATGAAGTATACAATCAGATTTCCCCTGTTATTATGTTTATTGGCATCCTGCAACAATGCAGAGAAAAATACAACTTTGAACCAGGGGGGCACTATTATTACGGAGAAGGTTATAAGGGCATCCATAGCAAAATACCCCGATTCCCTCTTACTTAAAGAGAATCTGGTACAGTATTACAGGGACAGCGTCCAGTATGATATGGCCCTGGGCCTTACCGATTCCATGATCCGGAAGGACAGCAATAATGCCAGACTCTGGTATATCAAAGCCACACTGCATTTTGAAAATGCAGACACTGGGAATGCTGTCAGGTCCTTTGAAAAGGCGGTTGCAATCGTGCCCGATCCTGCTTACATGACCTCGCTGGGTAACCTTTATGCCGAAACAAAGAACCCTAAAGCGATCACCCTGGCAGACGTACTCCTGGCTGATAAAAAAACGAACATCATCAAAGAAGCCTTCTTTATTAAAGGTCTGTATTTCAATTATACCGGCGATAAACAAAAAGCAATCAGTTTTTTTGAACAGACCTTACAATTGGATTACACCTATATGTTCGCCTACCGCGAAAAAGCCATTGCCCTGTATGACCTGGGTAAATTTGAAGAGGCACTTAAAGTACTGGATAAGGCCGTGACGCTTCAGAACAATTTTGATGAAGGTTATTACTGGACCGGCCGCTGCCAGGAAAAACTGAACAGGAGAAACGATGCAATAGCGAGCTATAAGACAGCTTTGCTCTATGATACCGGATATATAGAGGCCAGAGAAGCGCTGGAAAGACTGGGGGAAAAATAGTTTTTTAGTTCCGGGTTCCCGGATGTGAGCTATTGCAGATAATCAGTAATTTACAGGTTCAAACGAAGTACTAAAACCTTTAACTAAATAACATGCCCCTCATCGCACCTTCCCTCCTTTCAGCCAATTATCTGAACCTGGAAGCGGATTGCAAGATGCTGAATGAAAGTGAAGCCGACTGGTTCCACCTCGACGTGATGGACGGGAACTTCGTTCCCAATATCAGCTTCGGACCCATGCTCGTTGAATGCTTTCGTAAGGCGACAACCAAGACCTGTGATGTTCATTTGATGATCGAATCTCCGGGCCTTTACGCGGAAGCATTCAAAAAAGCGGGAGCCGACATACTGACCGTTCACTTCGAAGCATGCCCCCACCTTCACCGCAATATCCAGCAGATCAAAGACCTGGGTATGCAGGCAGGCGTTGCCGTGAATCCCCACACACCGGTTGAAGGCCTGAAGGATGTGTTGGCCGACATCGACCTGGTCTGCCTGATGAGCGTCAACCCGGGCTTTGGCGGACAGTCCTTCATACCCCATACCCTCCATAAACTGAAACAATTAAGGGAAATGATCGATGAACGTTCGTTGCAGGTAAAGATCGAGATCGACGGGGGTGTCACGCTGGAAAATGCCAGGACCATCGTTGATGCCGGAGCCGATGTACTGGTTGCCGGGAATACGGTCTTTCGTTCTTCGAATCCCAAATCAACCATCGCTGCCCTAAAGAAGATATAGATACCAGGGGCCATGGTTTGGAAAGGCGATATCCTGCCCCGTTTTATGTGCAAACCGGATAATAGGTTCATGCAAAACACATAAAATATTTATCTTCATAACATGAGACTCCTCCTTACCGTTTCTCTTTTCCTGCTCTCCTTCTCTTCCTTTTCCCAAAAAAAGTTTGCCTGGGTAAGTGGTAAACTGACGGACGAAAATGAAAATCCCCTGCCACAGGTTTCGGTGGTTATCCTGGGAGATATGCAGGGAATGGTAACTAACGACAGCGGATACTTTCGTATCAAGGTATTAGCCGGAAAAGCATTCGCACTGGTCTTCTCACACGCAGGATACATAGACGCACAACGTAATTTTTACCTGAGCGAGGCTGAGGAGGAAAAGATCACCATCAGGATGGAACCAGGGCAAAGGACCCTGGAAACTGTAGTAGTAAAGGACGACCGGGAACATATAGAGACCGGTCTCACACGTATCAATCCAAGGAATGCACTGACTATTCCCAGTACTACCGGAGGCGTGGAAAGCCTGATCAAAATACTCGTGGGGAGCAACAATGAACTCAGCTCTCAGTACAGTGTACGGGGTGGCAACTATGATGAGAACCTGATGTATATCAATGATTTTGAGATCTTCAGGCCTTACCTTGTACGCAGCGGGCAACAGGAAGGACTAAGCTTCATCAACCCCGAAATGGCAAAGAACGTGAACTTCTACAACGGGGGATTCCAGGCCAGGTACGGCGACAAGATGAGCAGTGTGCTCGACATCCAATACCGGAAACCAAAAACAACCGCAGGTTCTGCCTATGTAAGTCTGCTGGAACAGGGTATTCACCTGGAAGGGGTAGCCAAAAAAGGCAGGGTCACTTACCTGGCAGGTATCCGTAACCGCAGTAACAAGAACCTGCTTAGCAGCCAGGAAACCACCGGATCCTATATACCATCATCGACCGATATACAGGCTTTCATCACGTATGAACTGAACAAAAAAGTACAATTTGAAATGCTCGGAAACCTTTCCTTCACTACATTCAGTTTCTTCCCCCAGTCTGCCCAGAAAACATCATCGGTTTTCTCCCCGCTCTTCACTGCTAACCTGGGGCTCGATATTTTATTCGAAGGGCAGGAAAAGGATGGTTATCAGACCAACCTGCTTGGCCTGAGCCTGCTCCAAACGGTAAATCCCGCATTCAAACTCAAATGGATGCTGAGCCGGTTCCAGGACAAGGAAAAGGAACAATTCGACATTGCCGGTACTTATCTCTTCGGTGACAGGGACTTCGACCATTCCAGCAGTACATTCGGACAGATCGTAAACCCGCTGGGTTCGGGGTATTACCAGGACTATGGCCGCAACCAGCTCAATATCCAGGTGTACAATGCCGGTGTAAAGGGAACAATCGACCGGAAACATCACTTCATCCAGTTCGGTAACAGCATAGAACAAACGAATATCAATGATCAGCTGAAGGAATGGGAATACCAGGACAGTGCGGGTTATTCTTTACCGCATGTTCCCGGCCAACTGAACCTGTACAGTTCGCTGCATTCAAAGGCCGATCTGTCGGTGCAGAAATTCAGCGGATACCTGCAGGACAATATCCGCCTGGGCGACAGCCTGAACAACTTCACCCTGCAGGCAGGTGTTCGTTATAATTACAATACACTCAACCAGGAATTCCTGGTGAGTCCGCGGGCCCAGCTAAGCTGGAAACCCCGCTGGAAAAAAGATGTGGTGCTGAAGCTGGCAGCAGGCATATACGACCAGCCTCCCCTGTACCGTGAACTCAGGAGATATGACGGCACCCTGAATACTTCGGTTAAGGCACAGAAGAGTTACCAACTCGTTGCAGGCATGGATTATAATTTTATTGGCGCAGGCAACCGCCCGTTCCGCCTCTCTACGGAAGCCTACTATAAGAACATATGGGACGTGGATATATATGACATCGACAATGTGAAGATCCGGTATGCGGGAAACAATAATGCAAAGGCCTATGCCATGGGTATTGAAACACGATTATTCGGCGAATTGGTGAAGGACGCCGAAAGCTGGCTCAGCATAGGCATCATGAATACCAGGGAAAAGATCAACAATGATTATTTCTATCAGTATAAGAATGCCGAAGGGGAGATCATCAATGCCAAAAGCACCGACCAGGTACCGGTAGACAGTATCCGCAATGAAGTGGGATGGCTGCGGCGCCCTACTGACCGGCTGATCACAGTAGGACTTTACCTGGAAGACTACTTGCCTACCAATAAGAATTTCAAGATGCACCTCAACCTGCTCTATGGCAGCAATATGAGTTATAATATTCCAAACAGTGTGAAGTACCGTAATGCACTGATCATTGAACCGTATATCCGTACCGACATCGGCCTGAGCGCACAATTGCTCAGCGAAAAATCAGCACGCAGAAGCCACAGTCCCTTCAGGGGTTTCCAGAATATCTGGGCCAGCTTTGAGGTCTTCAACCTGATCGACCGCGCCAACACCATCTCGTACCAGTTGATCAAGGACTTTGCCAACAATACATACGCCATTCCCAACCGGCTGACGCCACGACTGGTGAATTTCAAAATCGTGGCGAGGTTTTAAAGACAGCTCCCTTGTTTTACTAAGCAGGAAAGATACCCATAACGCTTTCTTATAAAACTGCATATCCCTGATATCGGTCATTTCGCCACGTGTAACTTTGTACCCCTTTGTAAAACTTAATGTTATCCTTTCACTTTTCCCCAAAAAAAAACGCTTGTGAATAAGTAATCTTAGGAATGATCGGATGCAATTACTTAAATTTGATTCAGAAGTTTGAAGAATAAGATTTATTCATTGTTAACCACGTGCTGCTATCTATGGATCCGTATTCATCAGCAGAAACAGCATATAAACACGGAAGCCTTTGACAGAAACGATCATCAACCTCGAAACCGTTAACCCCATTGAATTCTTTGGCGTAAACAACGGAAAGTTAGACATCCTCAAAAAGAAATTCCCCTTATTAAAGATCCTGAGCCGCGGCACCCAAATCAAACTCAGTGGCTCACCCGAACAGATCGAGATGGCCAGGGAGAAGATTGACCTCATACTCGGCTACCTGGAACGAAACGGCCACATGAGTGCCAATTATTTTGAACAGATACTGGGCGGTGACGATGAACGTGTGATCGATAATTTCATGGACCGCAACCCCAATGATGTATTGGTATTTGGCCCGAACGGGAAAACGGTAAGGGCCCGCACCGCCAACCAGAAAAGAATGGTGGAGGCCTGCGACAAGAACGATATTCTCTTTGCAATAGGACCTGCCGGTACGGGTAAGACCTATACTGCAGTGGCACTCGCCGTTAGAGCACTCAAGAACAAACTGGTGAAGAAGATCATTCTGACGAGACCAGCCGTGGAAGCCGGTGAAAGTCTTGGCTTCCTGCCCGGCGACCTGAAGGAAAAGATCGATCCCTACCTAAGGCCGCTCTATGATGCATTGGATGATATGATCCCTGCCGATAAACTGGGCTATTATATGACTACCCGCACCATCGAGATTGCTCCACTGGCCTATATGCGCGGACGTACACTTGACAATGCCTTTATCATCCTGGATGAAGCACAGAATACGAACGACCTGCAGATCAAAATGTTCCTGACAAGGATAGGCCCCAATGCCAAAGCCATCATTACCGGCGACCCTACACAGATCGATCTTCCCAAGAACCAGCAAAGTGGCCTGTTCAAAGCCACACGCATCCTTAAACATATCGAAGGTATCGCGCACATCGAACTGGATGAGGAAGATGTAGTACGGCATAAACTGGTGAAATCGATCATCAAAGCCTACAACAAAGACGACGTACGGGAAACGGAAAATAAAAAGAGTTCGTAGTTTTGTTTACATGAATGTCAATACTAATCCTAACCATATAATGAGGTGGCTTATCTGCTGCCTCATTTTTTTATTGTATTCCTGCAGCAGCAACAGCGATCATGCATCGATGACCCTCAACAAAGCTGATTCCGCTGCAGAAGACCTCAGGAATAAGCGGGCCTTTGCCCAGATAGATAGTGTAATCAAAAAGATCCGGTCGGGCGACCTGGTGGTTCGTACCGGAAATGACTTCACCAGTGAAAGCCTGCGCAGTCTGAACCAGCGCGAAGGCTGAGAAAGTTGTAAAGCCGCCGCAGATAC
>JANYAL010000338.1 GCA_025361325.1 Bacteroidota bacterium | reverse complement strand
AAACTATTTGATTTCGACGAAACACAGATAAAGATTTATGAAGCCACCGGGGAGACAGAGACATTCCGCCTGGTAAACTGGGATGACTTTAATGAGGAATCTGTTACCCTGCCCATTGATAAGATCGTAGCGAAAATATTAATGGAAACCCATTGACTATTCACTTTTCACCTTTGCCCCTCACACCATGAATTATCCCGCATTTTTTGATCAGGAAATCATCTTACAGGATGAACGCGTGCGGTTGGAACCCCTGCAGGAAAAGCATTTTGACCTTCTGCTACCTGTAGCCCTGGAGAAAGACCTATGGCGCTTCACCGTTGCCAGGATAGAGACCGCAGAGCAGTTCAGGGCATACTTCGATACGGCCCTGCTGGAAAAAACAAAGTACCGCTCCTACCCCTTTGCGGTGTTTGACAAAAAAGAACAGTCCTATTCCGGGTCTACAAGGTTCGGTAATATCGATCTTAAGAACAGGAGACTTGAAATCGGCTGGACCTGGATACACCCCTCCCTGCATGGCTGCGGCTTTAATAAGCATTGCAAATACCTGTTGCTGAATTATTGTTTCGAGACACTTCAGCTGAACCGGGTGGAACTAAAAACAAGCCACCTGAACCTGAGGTCGCAAAAGGCCATGCTCAGGATCGGGGCCGTACAGGAAGGGATCTTCCGGAAACATACCGTGAATGATGACGGTACGATAAGGGATACTGTCTACTTTAGCTTCATCAAAGACGAATGGCCGTCCATTAAAAACACATACTTTAGAGACCTTCTTTCTGCTAAATAATAAAAATTAAACCCCTGATCATGCGTAAACTGGCCTTTTTACTTTTCCTTATCCCCGGATTGTCATGTCATGAAAAAATGAATGACAACAAAACTTCAGCAGGCAATATTAATCTGTATAATGAAGTGCAGACCGGGGGCATCAAAATAATCCCCGTCGAAACCCCGAAGGGTAAATTCAATCTTTGGACCAAACGTATGGGGAATAACCCCAGGATAAAAGTATTGCTGCTGAACGGCGGACCGGGAGCCACACATGAATACTTTGAATGTTTTGAGAGTTTCTTCCCGCAGGAAGGTTTCGAGTTCATCTACTATGACCAGCTGGGATGCGGCAATTCAGATAACCCTAAGGATACCACGATGTGGGACCTGCCGCGGTATGTGGAAGAAGTGGAACAGGTGCGCAAAGCATTGAACCTAAACAAGGATAATTTTTTCCTGCTGGGGCACTCCTGGGGAGGAATACTTGCTATGCAGTATGCCCTGAAATACCAGGATAACCTGAAAGGCCTGATCATCTCCAACATGATGAGCAGCGCCCCCGCTTACGGAAAATATGCCGAAGAAGTACTGGCTCCGCAGTTCGATCCTAAGATACTGGATACCATACGCCAGATCGAAAAGAAAGGAGATTTTCAAAACCCCAAGTACATGGAGCTGCTCTATCCTAATTTTTACACCAAGCATATTTGCCGTTTCCCCCTGGAACTCTGGCCTGAACCGGTAACCCGTTCCTTCGGGAAGATGAACCAGTCGCTTTATGTGACCATGCAGGGTCCCAGTGAATTCGGTATCGGAGGAAACCTGGCGAGATGGGATATCAGCAAAGAATTGGCAAAGATCAAAGTGCCCACACTTACCATCGGGGGAAAATTCGATACGATGGATCCCGAACATATGAAATGGATGAGTACACAGGTACAGAAGGGCCATTTTCTACTTTGTCCCAATGGAAGTCATATGAGCATGTATGACGACCAGCCGCATTATTTCCCCGGCCTGATCAGTTTCATTAAAGACGTTGATGAAGGGGAATGGTAGAAAAAAATCTATCAGCCTGTAAGCCGGATTCTGTAACCGCCTTGCGGCAGATGGTCATCATTTATCTGGTCCGGACATTGCTGCACGGATCTTGCTGCCTACCCTTGATCATTGAACGAGCCGCTCTTATCCGGCCTTAACCGGAACGATCATTTACATGGCATTACAGCACACAAGGTTTACCCGCGATATGCATCACTGCATAAAGCCGTGAGCTCTTACCTCACGTTTTCACCCTTATCCCGCCATAGGCAGGACGGTAATTTTCTGTGGCACTGTCTCTTCCGGTTTGAAAGATGTGAACACCTGCCCAACCGGAGCCCCGACGTTATCGGGGTGTGTTGCTCTTTGCTGTCCGGACTTTCCTCCCTCCCGCGAACGGGAAAGCGATGACCCGGCTGATAGAGTTACAAAGGTAATTTTATTTGTCCGATTGCCCGAATGCGTATGAACAATACATCTGTTTGCGGTTTTGCATCTATCTTTAGAGTGGTATTGAATGAGAACATCACATCAATTTGCTTAAGAAATGAACCAGGTACTGGTATTATTGGCATTGTTGTTCATTGCACCGTTCAGTTCAGCACAGCTTATTCCGGCTCAGGCCGATTCCCTGCAACGGGTCAGGCAACAGGATGATTCCATTATCCGGGCATCCAGGGCTGCTACCAATACCCTCATTGCCAGTCACGATGCCCGTGGCCTGGGCAGGTACTTCTATCCGGATTTTATCAGAATCTCCGGGAACGGAAACATGGTAGTGGGAAAGGATGCTGCCATTGCGTACTGGACAAAGACCTTTGCCGAACAACCCACCATTTATTATATACGAACACCCGATCAAATCACAATCAGTGATGACGGCCTTTCTGCCTGGGAGAGCGGAACCTGGGCAGGCTACAACACGAAGAGCAAGGGTGGCAGATACGCGGCACAATGGACTAGCCGGAACAATATCTGGAAACTGCAGAGCGAATTTTTTATCACGCTAAGTACATATTAGCCTTACCGCTATATTAAGAACGTACAGGGCTAACTGCATATGGTCAACTATAATTCAAGTGAGCATTTCCGGAAATCGTAAAATAACTGCTTCTAACCTTTACCGCATGAAGATGAAGGGGTTAGCCCGTCCATTCTAAAGCTGCAAGGATACCATTTAACATTATTTTAAGCCGCTGAAAGATTCTTATACTTGGCAGGCGTATGGTACTGTCGTATATTTGCGGCGCAAAAACAAACTTCAGCAATGGTTACAGGCTTTACAAACCAAAAATAGCTACAGATATCACAGTAAGACTATCAAGCCTGACGTACAGCGAAGTATATTAACAACAAGAAAATAGAAATTATGAAAAATGACCTGCTGGGTTCAACAACCCGAATCAGCAAGAAAGACAACAAGGAAATAACGGATCTTTCAAAAGAAACACCGGACAACGAAAACAAGACAAATATAATTCAACGCAGTTTCGGACTCACCGACCTCTGGAATATCCAGAAAAGACAGAGAACAGGCTATTCCATGCGAAGAAGGATAGAATGATAAAAGTATATTCTTTTCTGGAAATACCTCCCTGCTTGTTGCAATCTTTTAATGCATCATATTAATTGTTGTGATCAAATATTTTTAATTTGCACCCATGATCACAGCATATAATTTTATTGGTTCCTGGCAACTATTTCCTGAAAAAGGCACGTATGGATCCGGCAACAGGCCTAAATCCGGAATTTATAAGATAGAAGCAGCAGAAGCCCGTAAGGAACTCCTGATCAGTATTAACTGGGTCACCCTCGAGAACCAGGCTTTTTCTTCGCAGTACACTATAGTCGCTGACGGAGCATTACACCCATTAGTTGAGAATGATACAACGTCTTCTGCTTTTGCCGACAGCCTGGGCGCCAACTTCATCGATGCACTTCAGTTCGAAGTATTATTCTATCGAAATGACCAGCAGGTGCTGCAGGTAATTAATGAACTGCTGCCCAACGGTTATCTGCGTATCACGCAGAAAGGAACTACACAGGAGAACACCCCGTATATCAACACCGAAGTATATCACAAACAGTTAAGTGTGATGCCCTATTCTACGGCAGTATCGGGCGCAGTGATCAAACCAAATGAAGAAGGGGTCATACGGCACAAAGCACTCAGTGCCATGGAAGAACAAACCAACATGCAGCTGCAGCAGATACGCAAACAGATTGAACTGCTGGCCCTTCAGGCCCAGGAGATTCAGATGCGCAAAGAGCTGTCCATGATCATCTATAACGCAAAACTTTCTTTTTCACCCGTCATAGGTTCCTTGTATTACCTCTATGAGAAGCAGGATGGACATCACTTTGTTTCTATGGTAAGTCCGAAGGAATGGGGCGGCAGCGGACCCTTCAAAAGATGCGTGGCAGCGGTGAAGCTGCTGGCGGACCATACCTGGGTAGAGGTCTGAGGAGCATACAGCCTGCCCGGGTGACCCGGTGGGACTGGAATGCAATACAAAAATGTAAAGACTATTCAATAATCGGGTGCCAACTATGCACGAACATCGATCTGCTAATAATTATTCATTCTCCCGTCCCATCGCCGCCAGCTTCATATCCCTGGCAACAGTATGCCCAACATATTTTTCGATCCAACCCTCCACCAGGTATATCAGGGGTGTAAGGATGATGGCCATCACAAATTTGTAAGTATAATTCATCAGCCCAATCGCCAGTATCAGCTGCCATTTGAAAGTACCGCTGAAGGCAATGAACAGCACGATATAACTGTCTACCAACTGCGACACCAGGGTGGAGCCTGTGGCCCGCAGCCACATGTGCTTTTCGCCCGTAAACTTCTTGATCTTATGGAAGATGGTAACATCCACCATCTGGCTCACGAAGAAGGCTACCAGGCTGCCGATGATGATGCGCATGTTCTGTCCGAACACAGCATTGTAGGAATCCTGTATATTATCCACACCCTGTTTGGCGCTGCTCTGCAGCCAAACATCTGCTGGCGGAATGCCGATTGACAAGTAATACATCAGGAAAGCATAGGAAATGATGATGATGGCGGTAAGGGATATCCGCCGGACGGCCCGGGGGCCATAATATTCATTCACGATATCCGTCATCACAAACTCCAGGGGCCAAAGCAATACACCACAGGTGAGCACGAATGACATGCCCGACTGGCCAAACAGGGTGAAACTTACCGGGTGCTGGCCGAAGACCTTTTCCAGGGAGAACAGCTTGGTGCCGATGGATTCCGCGATCAGCGCATTGGCTACGAAGAATGCGGTAAAGCCAAGGAATAATTTAGTGGGCCTGTCTTTGAGTATAGTATTTATCATAGTATCATTTGTAAAAGAAATGAAAAAATACCTGGCATCCGAACATGATGATGCTGAATACGGTCATCCACTTCGGCACTGCGTGCCTGATACTGAATGCTGTGTAAATGAACATGACCAGTAAAAAGAACAGGTTGATGATGATGGCCCCATATCCCAGTATCACCAGCACATTCTCCAGCCAGGGCAGTTCTATCAGCCGGTAATCGCTCCCCGACCCTTTGCTGCTATGCATTTCCACATACCACAATACCACAGAGGCCAGGAAGCAGATATTGCAGATGATGGTAAGTTTGGAGAAGAATTTCATAGTATTAATTCATCGTTCGTATTTCGTAGCAATTAGTTTATACTCTGATTATTGAATAGTCTTTAAGTTATTGAACTGTATCTTATAATCCTGTTTGAACAGCCTTCTTTCATTATTTTGTTACTCCTTTCTCCCGCTCAGCATCGGTACAAAGGAGAATTTGTCAAACTCCTCCTCTACCACTGTTGCGTCCGCTTGTTTGGTCAGCCGCAGCATGCGCTGCAAACTCCCTTCATCCAGCGGCAATACCATGATACCTCCGGGCTTTAACTGCTCCACCAGTTTTGGCGGAATGAAAGGCGCAGCGGCCGTGATGATCACTTTATCAAAAGGTGCATAGGTGGGCAAGCCCTCGTACCCGTCACCATAAAAGAACTTGAGGTTGGGATACTTTGAACGGAAGAAAAACTGTTTGGTATTCTCATACAGCTGTTTCTGCCTTTCTATCGTATACACCCTGGCACCTATCTCTGCCAGCACCGCTGCCTGGTACACACTGCCTGTACCGATCTCCAGCACTTTGTCATTGGGCTTCACCTGCAATAACTGGGTCTGGTAGGCAACCGTATATGGTTGGGATATCGTTTGTCCGGCTGTAATAGGAAATGCCCGGTCCTCATAAGCGATCTCATCCAGTGCGCTGTCCAGGAAATAATGCCTGGGGATGGTATTCATTGCTGCCAGCACCTGTTCATCGGTAATACCTTTTACCCGTAAAGCATCAATGAGCTTCTTTCTTAACCCCTTATGCCGGTATGTGTCTTCGTATTTTCTCATCCCTACCCTGCCGGGTATTCAAAATAAAGATATCAATTCAAACCCATCTCCCGGATGATCCTTTTGATCTTCTCATCCAGTGCAGCCACGGTTTCCGCATAGGCTGCAGCATCCTTCAATGCTGTGTTCACGCTGAAATAGAATTTTATCTTGGGCTCCGTGCCGCTGGGACGGGCAGAGATCTTGGTACCGTCCGCAACAATGAACTGCAGCACATTGCTTTTGGGCAGATCGATGCTCCAGGTCCTGCCGGTCTGCAGGTCCTTGCCGGTCTGCAACTGGTAGTCCAGCAATTCCACAACCAGGCTTCCATCTATCCATACGGGAGGATTTGCACGGTATCCTTTCATTATATCATCGATCTCATGGGCGCCGTTCATCCCTTTCTTTGTGATGCTCACCAGCGATTCCCGGTACAGGCCATACTGCACATAAAGGTCGATCATCTTATCGTACAGGCTCCTGCCCTTGCTCTTCTCATAGGCAGCCATCTCGCAACCCAGGGCAACGGCGCTGATGGCATCCTTGTCACGTATCTTGTCGCCGATCATCAGCCCAAAACTCTCTTCCCCGCCAATGATATACTGTTCCTTCCCCTCTTTCTTCCGTATCATCTCCGCTATCCACTTAAACCCCGTGAGTACATTATAGGCGGCCACACCATACGCTTTGGCAATCTCATTGATCATCTGCGTGGTCACGATGGTGCTGATCACCATATCGTTAGGTTGTGCTATCCCCTTGGCCTTTCGTACCTCCATCATATAGTTGAAGGCCAGCACAGCCGTCTGGTTGCCGTTGAACAGTACCCAGTCTCCTGCATCGTTCTTAACGCCGATGGCTACACGGTCGGCATCAGGGTCGGTGCCCAGCAGGATATCCGCATCGGTCTCCTTTGCCTTCTTCAGCCCGATGCTCATGGCTTCCGTCTCCTCGGGGTTGGGGTACACCACCGTGGGGAAATTACCATCGGGCGTGCTTTGTTCCTCCACAATCGTGAGGTTGGTGAAACCAAAAGCCTTCAGCACCTTCGGTACCAGGGTGATACCGGTACCGTGTATGGGCGTATATACGATCTTCAGGTCGTGCTGTTCGGCACATATCCCGGGGTAAACGGAAAGTGCCTTCACCATATCGATATAGGCATCATCCATGTCAGATCCGATGATCGTGATATGCGCTTCCCCGCCTGTCCATTTTACATCTTCCACACTGGCTATCTTCTCCACTTCTGCGATCACGTTCTTGTCGTGTGGCGGCACCAGCTGTGCCCCGTCGTCCCAGTAGGCCTTGTAGCCATTGTATTCCTTGGGGTTATGGCTGGCGGTGCATACCACCCCCCCCTTACATCCCAGTTTCCGGATGGTGAAGCTGAGCTCGGGTGTAGGACGCAGGGCCTCGAACAGGTAAACCTTTATGCCGTTGGCCGCAAAGACATGTGCAGTGATCTCTGCAAACGCGCGGCTGTTGTTCCTGGAATCATGCGCTATGGCTACGCTGATGTCATTACCGAAGCACTGCCGCAGGTAATTGGCATAACCCTGGGTGGCCATGCCAACCGTATACTTGTTCATGCGGTTGGTGCCAACGCCCATGATGCCGCGCAAACCACCGGTGCCGAATTCCAGGCTGCGGTAAAAGGCATCTTCGAGCCCGGCCGGATCCGTATCCTGCAGGCGGAGGATCTCATCCTTTACATCCTGGTCATAATTACCGGTAAGCCAGCTGTTGATCCTGTCTTTTGTGGACTGTTCCATATAGCATCTTTTACACCTTCAAAAATATATTATTCAATCTTCATAAACATCAGAACCCTGCTTTTTGTTTTTCATTCCTGATATACTTGTAAATTCCTTTGGAAAATACCCTTTTAAGGCCGCAGCTTTCAGTGTCCATTCTGTAACTTAGCAGTATCAAACCAATCTATGCTTGTAATGCAACAGGTCCTGTTTGCCCTTCTCGCAGCATGTGCTGTTTGGCTTTTCAGCCGTAACATCATGCGGGTGCGTAGAAACATACTGCTGGGCAGGGATGAGGACCTGAATGATCATAAGACCCAACGCTGGAGGAATTTAATGCTGCTGGCACTGGGTCAAAAGAAGATGTTCCGGAATCCATTAGTGGCCCTGCTGCATTTCATCATCTATGCCGGCTTTATTATCATCAACATCGAAGTACTGGAGATCGTGCTCGACGGCATCCTGGGAACCCACCGGCTCTTCCTTCCCTATATCGGCACCCTGTACAGTTTCGTCATCAACTGCTTTGAATTGCTTGCCGTCAGCGTCACCTTCGTATGCATCGTATTCCTGGCCAGGCGCAATATCATCCGGCTACAACGTTTTGCCAGCAAGGACCTTAACGGATGGCCCCGCAGCGATGCCAACTATATCCTGATCACCGAGATCATCCTGATGACCCTGTTTATTATGATGAACAGCACCGACAGGGCCCTGCAAGTAAAGGGTAGCGAACATTACCATGTTACGGGCAATTTCATTATATCCGGTATCATTGCCCCTGTGTTCAGCGGAATATCATCAGAAACGCTCATCCTGTTAGAACGGTCCTGCTGGTGGTTGCACATCATCGGCATCTTTGCCTTCCTCAATTACCTGCCGTACAGCAAGCACCTGCACATCATGCTGGCTTTCCCGAACGCATATTATGCAAGGCTGGAGGTGAACGGCAAGATGAACAACATGAAGAACGTTCAGGATGAAGTGAAGTTCATGATGCAGCCCGAACTGGCCCCTGCGGGTGATGCTTCCCTGCAGAAATTTGGCGCCAAAGATGTGTTCGACCTAAGCTGGAAGAGCCTGCTCGATGCTTACAGTTGTACCGAATGCGGCAGGTGCAGCATGGCCTGTCCTGCCAACCAGACCGGCAAACTGCTAAGCCCCCGCAAGATCATGATGGATACGCGCGACCGGCTGGAAGCCGTAGGCCGCAATATCCGGAAGAACGGCAGTTTCCGGGACGACGGAAAGACCCTGCTGAACAACCATATCACTGCGGAGGAACTGCGCGCCTGCACTACCTGTAATGCCTGTGTGCAAGAATGCCCGGTGAGCATCAGTCCGCTGGAGATCATTCTCGAACTCCGCCGCGCACTCATCATGGAGGACAGCAACGCCCCGCAGGAATGGAACACCATGTTCAACAGCATCGAGAATAATTTCGCGCCCTGGAAATTCAGTCCGGAGGACAGGGATAAATGGATCTGAACTTACCCACCCCACCCGTAAAAATCTGCACGCAAACATACGAACCAAAACCGCCCGATCCCTTTATCCTGTCGGATTTGGCGGAAATGGCGTATTTGGCGGCATTTAACATGTTGAAAGATTGGAATTTGAAATTGCCAAAAAGGTACTTTGTTGCAGACAGGTTGTGTACAGCATGTGTACTGCAAGGGGAAAGCATGCGGTTTTCTGCAACAAGTACACAACCTGTACACTTGCTGGTAATATCCAGGGGGCTGCATGTACCATTTGCTCATCTGCACAACTGCATATTTGCACATTTACCTTACTGCACATTTCTTCATTGTTGAAAGATTGACTTGCATTTTATTAAACAAAATATTAAATTTACTTCAACGACCTGATCCTCTCACCTAAAACCATTTGTATGAAAAGAAGTATCACCCTATGTTGTTTGATCTTTATGGTTAACAGCGCCTGTTTTTCTCAGGGAAATATATGGGACGTTGGGGCAGAATACCAGTATAATTCCGGCAAGGGCTACCAGGAACACAAACTGGGCGCCCGCTATGACGGGTTCCAGGCGAACAATAGCTGGAATTTAGGTATCACCTATGATTTTGGATGCCGGGGCTCCCGGTCGGGTGAGCAGGAATCGGGGTATGGCTTCTCTGCCGGCTACCGTTATAGTTTTCAAAATAATGCCAACGGGAATTTCTTCGGGGGCGTACGACTGAATTTCGAGTTCGATAAAAGGAAGGATGCCAAAGGAAAGACCCTGGTGAATGAAGCGCTGTTCGTACCACAGCTGGAGACGGGTTATCAGTTCATTTTCAACACACATGGTTTCGCCACCCCTGCCATCGGTTATGGATATGGCATAGACCTTAATAAGAATACCAAAGAAGAAAAGAAAGAGACAGGAAGCCGGTTTATAAGCGGTATTTCCATGGGGTACCGTTTTTAGAAAGGAATGCCAGATACCAGATACTGGATAACAGATCAAATATTTAACGCCCATTCACTACTCACTAAGTCTCTAATTCACCATATTCCCCCTGAGTTTTTACTGGGATGCTGCGTTCTTCAGTTAAACAAAGGTGCATCCATTCCCGAATGATCTTTGAACTTAATACATCTGCACATCTGCCTATCCGTAACCTGCATATCCGCACATCTGCACATCATTTCCTATTTTTGCCTCAAACCAGACAATACTGAGAAATGGAACTGAGCAAGAATTATGAACCAACCGCACTGGAAGAGAAATGGTACGCTCACTGGCTTCAGAAAGGGTATTTCAACAGCACCCCCGATGCACGTGAACCCTATACCATTGTGATACCCCCACCCAACGTTACGGGGGTGCTGCACATGGGGCATTGTCTCAATAATACCATACAGGACATTCTGATACGCCACGCGCGGATGACCGGCAAGAACGCCTGCTGGGTGCCGGGTACCGACCATGCCTCCATTGCGACAGAAGCCAAGGTGGTGGCCATGCTTCGTGAAAGAGGTATCGCTAAATCTTCCCTGAGCCGTGCAGAATTTTTGGAATATGCCTGGGAGTGGACACATAAATACGGTGGCATCATCCTGCAGCAGATGAAGAAACTGGGCTGCAGCCCCGACTGGAACCGTACCTCCTTCACCATGGACAAGGATTATTATGATTCGGTGATCAAGGTCTTCATTTACCTGTATAAGAAAGGATGGATCTACCGCGGCAAAAGAATGATCAACTGGGATGTGAAGGCAAAGACGGCTTTGAGCGACGAGGAAGTGATCCGTAAGGAAACCAAACAGAAACTGTATCATCTCCGCTATACCATCGATGGCAGTGCGGAAAACATAATCATCGCTACGGTTCGGCCTGAAACCATCATGGGGGATACCGCCATTTGTGTACATCCCGATGATGAACGCTACAAACACCTGCAGGGAAAGTTCGCTTTCGTGCCGTTGATCAACCGGCGTATACCCATCATCGCGGATACCTATGTGAGCATGGATTTTGGTACCGGCGCATTGAAAGTGACGCCCGCGCATGATATCAATGATAACCAGCTGGGACAAAAGCACGGCCTGGAAACAGTGGATATTTTTAATGATGACGGCACCCTGGCACCGGAAGCGCAGATCTTCATTGGCCTCGACCGCTTCGAGGCGCGTAAAGAGATCGTAGTGGAACTGGAAGCAAAGGGATACCTTGTAAAAACGGAAGAATATACCAGTGAAGTGGGCTATAGTGAACGCACGGATACTGTGGTGGAACCGCGCCTGAGCCTGCAATGGTGGGTGAGCATGAAGGATCTGGCCACACCGGCCCTTAAGGCGGTGATGGAAGAGGAGATCAGGTTCTACCCGCCTAAATTCAAGAACCTCTACCGCAACTGGATGGAGAATATCCGGGACTGGTGCATCAGCCGCCAGCTCTGGTGGGGCCACCGCATACCCGCCTGGTATGATGCCGAAGGGAATTATGTGGTGGCAGCTACGAAAGAGGAAGCGGAGAACGAATATAGTAACAGGTATGGGAAAAAGCCTCCCTATGGGGAAGGTTTGGAGGGACTTAAGCAAGATGAAGATTGCTTAGACACCTGGTTCAGTAGCTGGCTTTGGCCTTTTGAAGTATTCAAAGGATTATCCGAACCTGGTAACAAAGAAGTGAAGTACTACTACCCCACCAATACCCTGGTAACCGCCCCCGAGATCATCTTTTTCTGGGTGGCGCGTATGATCATGTCGGGCTTCGAGTTTATGGAACAGAAACCATTTCAGCAGGTATACTTTACCGGTATCGTGCGCGACACGCAGGGCAGGAAGATGAGCAAGAGCCTGGGCAATTCGCCCGACCTGCTGGGTCTTATCGATATATATGGTGCTGATGCAGTGCGCTTTGGCATCATGATCGCCTCTCCGGCCGGCAATGATATCCTCTTTGATGAATCAGCGTTGGAACAGGGACGCAATTTTAACAACAAGATATGGAATGCACTAAAGCTGGTTAAGATGTGGGCGGGGAGGCAGGGAGGAGATGAACATACTCCTGACATGCGGAGGAAGGAAGCATCCCAAACAGAACATATTATAGAGAATTTCGCCATCAGCTGGTTCTCGGGCAGACTGGCACAGGTAAGGACAGAAGTGGAAGTAATGATGCAACAGTTCAGACTGAGTGAGGCCCTGAAGACCATCTACTCCCTGGTATGGGATGATTTTTGCAGCTGGTACCTGGAATGGGTGAAGCCGGGCTTTGAACAGCCCATTCAACCAGAGGTGTATGAACAGACCGTTTCTTTCTTTGAACAATTGATGCAGCTGCTCCACCCCTTCATGCCCTTTGTGACGGAAGAGATCTGTCATTTGCTGAAGGAACAATCAGTGGACCTCTGCGTTAAACCCTTTGCCCCCATAGAACCTTCTTCAGCCGAGGTTCTGCAGGCAGGCGATCTGCTGAAGCAGGTCATTTCGTCTATACGGGATGCTAAGAACAGGAATCAGGTAAAACCCAAAGACACCATTGTATTGCAAATACAGACAGCAACACCGGAACTGTACCGGCCTATTGAGGCAATATTACAGAAACAGGTAAACGCTTCGGAGATCGGCTTCACACTAGAGAACGTGGCCAATACGATTGTTGTAGCTGTGGAGAAGGACAAATTCTACCTGGCCACCGGCAGGGAACTGGATACCGGCAACCTGAAAGATAATCTCCTGAAGGACCTGCAGCACCAGAAAGGCTTCCTCGCATCTGTGGAAAAGAAACTGGGGAATGAACGATTTGTGCAGAACGCAAGGCCTGAAGTGCTGGCGTTGGAACAAAAGAAGAAAGACGATGCACTGGCACGTATCAAAACCATCGAGGAAAGCCTTGCAGTACTCTGATATTCTGTAGTTTAGATAAAAACTAAGTTTACGTTAAAAAAATTCAGGCACACTTTTTGAAAGGTATTTTCGTTGTACTTTCAATGTTCAGAATGATACCTTACATTAAATACTGCTGCACTGTTCTGTTACTGGCTTTTTCCTGCAACGCATTAGAAGCCCAAAAACCCGTTAAAGGGAATAACACCGGCCTGCACCAGCAGAAATTCAAACCGCCTAAAGTGAAAACCACCTGGGGAAATCACTCGGATTCGGCTATAGTAAGTCCAGCTGAGGCCATTCCCCTGCTTTCCGTGCCACTTAGAGTTACCGATGACAAGAACACGGCTTATGCCCTTTCTTCCTACCAGTTTATGTACCGCAAACAGGGTGTAATTGGCAGTGATGAGAGCGAGAGCGGTAAAACTGAACACACTACTACCATCAAGTCGCAGTTCTTCCGCAGTTCCCCCCTGCCTGAGCTATGGGTAAAGACCATTAGCGAGGAAATCAGATCCGGCGAAGAACTCTATGTATATGATATTGTAGCAAAAGATAACCAGGGTCATTTGTTCTTTGCCCCTAGTATACGGATCAGGATCAACTAATACACTAATATCGGTGGTCTCTTACTTCCTGTAACAGGTATTATGATCGTTTATCCTTTTTTCAGAAAGTCAACCTCTATCAATAATAGCTTTACTTCCGTATGCGTATTCGACCGGCGTGAACGGAGTTCAAAAGAAACAATATTGGTCAGGCACCGGGAAAGAAAATAGCTCTCTCCAAAGTACGGTTCACTGGTAAATTCACTTCCCGGTCAATGGATAATATGCCCTTTTTTATACCCATGATCTGCGAAATAACCATTCATATATCATACTACCCGCCATTCGCATATACTGAAGTATGTATTGTGTAAATCCCCAATAAAAATTAGTCTGTTTACACCCAATTGTTTAGTTTTGCAAAAAATTTAAACTACGC
This sequence comes from Bacteroidota bacterium, assembly GCA_025361325.1. Classification (GTDB taxonomy): domain Bacteria; phylum Bacteroidota; class Bacteroidia; order Chitinophagales; family Chitinophagaceae; genus Ferruginibacter. The sequence continues at coordinate 854 of JANYAL010000338.1, read as the reverse complement.
ATGACAACAATTGAAAAAACTTCCATTGATTTCAGTCTTCCATACAAAGTTAAGGACCTTTCCCTGGCAGAATGGGGCCGTAAGGAGATCAGGCTCGCAGAGGCCGAAATGCCAGGCCTGATGGCCCTCAGGGCCGAATACGGCGCTTCCAAACCTCTTAAAGGAGCACGGATTGCCGGTTGCCTGCACATGACCATTCAAACTGCTGTATTGATTGAGACGCTCATTGAGCTGGGTGCTGAAGTGAAGTGGAGTTCCTGCAATATTTTCAGCACGCAGGACCAGGCCGCTGCTGCCATTGCCGCTGCGGGAATCGGTGTCTTCGCCTGGAAAGGACAAACGGTAGAGGAAGGAGACTGGTGTATTGAACAAACGCTCTTCTTCGGTGGTGCCGACAAGCCCCTGAATATGATCCTCGATGACGGGGGCGACCTTACCAATATGGTCTTTGATAAATACCCTGAGCTGATTCAGCACGTGAGGGGCCTGAGCGAAGAAACAACCACCGGTGTGCACCGCTTGTACGAGCGTATGGAAAAAGGCACATTGCCCATTCCCGCCATCAATGTGAATGATTCTGTGACAAAGTCCAAATTCGACAATAAATACGGTTGTAAGGAAAGCCTGGTGGATGCCATCCGTCGCGCTACTGATGTGATGATGGCCGGTAAGGTTGCCGTGGTGGGTAGTTATGGTGATGTGGGCAAAGGCTCTGCAGCTTCATTAAAAGGTGCAGGTTGCCGTGTTATTGTTACCGAGATTGATCCTATTTGTGCCCTGCAGGCTGCTATGGACGGTTTTGAAGTAAAGAAAATGATTGATGCCGTTAAAGAAGCGGACATTATCGTAACCGC
>JANYAL010000313.1 GCA_025361325.1 Bacteroidota bacterium | reverse complement strand
CATTGAAACCGATCTGGTTAACGGTGAATTTGGCATTGATGGTACCTCCGGATAACATGTTGTAGCGCATATCGGCTGTAAGGGACTGGTTGACGGAGCTTTCCATGGAATCAATACTGTTCTTCTTGTTTGTATAAGAATAGGTTAGTCCCACCCTGAACCTGCTCTGGTTTACGTAGGAAAGTCCCGGCTCTACTGTATTCTGCATGATATCATAATTCCGGTTACCGAACTTAGGTCCTAACGTGATCAGTTCATTGCGTACCTGCCTGAAGGCAATATTGGTGATGATATTCCGGTTCAGGTTCCACCTTATTTTACCGGACAGGTTCCGCAGGAGGCGACTTTCAAAACCGTAAGAGAGAAGTGATTTTGAGTTATTCAGGCTATGTGTAATATCAAACCCCCATTTGGTATTGCTGCGGTTAAAGTAAAAGGTGTTGGACAGGAAGGAATTGAGGCTGATGAGAGCTGTATCCACCAGTTTTTTTGAAAAGGGATTGAATTCGAATGACCCGTTGTAGATATCCTTTTTATTGATCTGCAGTGCTGAATTGGTATTGCAACGGTAGAGTAGTTTTTTGAGTCTCCCCGATTCCGTGGATTTGATAACAGCCCTGGGATTGAGCGAAAAGCTGTAATTGAACTGCACATAATTGGCTTTTACATACTGGTTGCTGGGGGTAAATACGCGCACATAGGTCTTCTGGTCCTGGAAAAGGGCGATCTCGAATTCATTCAATTCAGGTATGCCGTTGTGGTTATAATCGATCCAGGTATATTCTCCCTGCCCGGCAGGCACCTGCACATAGGTATATTCCCTTTTTTGTTCCTGGCCCGCGCCGAGTTCATAGAGTATATTTCCGGTAAGCAGCCCCTTCCATTCACTCATATAATACTCGGCCCTTCCCAATAGGCTTTCGTCTTCCTTCTGGTGGCTGATTGCAGCGTTTAAGATATGCAGTTTGCGGTATGTGAGGTTCAGTTTGAGCTGACGCTTGTTGTTCTTCATCAGGTCGGTGAAGAAGTTATAATTGTCGCTCTTGTCGGCTTGCTGCAATACCGGGCCCTGGGGCAACTGATCACTGCGGGAAGTATAGGACACCCCCCACCTGTTCGGTTTCCTCGGGTCCGATTTCAGGTATGCCTGCCAGTTGGTGAATGCAAAGCTGAGGGCGTTCAGTGTATCTGCTACCGTATTCCTGAGTTTGTTATACTCGGTGTTAATGATGAAGCCGGCCTGCATTTTATTGAAACGGGTAAGTTCCTTGCTGATATCGAGGGTGGGTCTTAGAAAGACACCCTGTTGCGCCGGACTGTTCACATTCGTAAAGCTCATGCGTGCCGAAAACTTCCATCCGTTCACCAGGTTGTATGTTTCCAGTTCCTGCCTAAGACCGTTGAAGCGGTCGCTGCGGTTATAGCTGGTGATCGCGTAATTGAGGAAATTGCCTTTGAGGCTTTGCAGTTTCACCCCGGCATTGCTGAGGTGTTCATCAGCCACGGGGATATCGTAAGGCAGGCTCCAGTCGCGTAGGAATTCCACATTGCGCAGGCGTTCCAGGGGCTTGAACCTGGATTGCACAAATTCATATCCCAGGTCGGTACTCAGGGAAAGTGGTTTTCCGAAAAGGCTCACCTTTCCGCCCGTATTATGGAACTGTAGTTTGGCAGCTACGCCGTCGTCGTTGGCTTTATCTTTCTGCGAAAAGAGGTTGATATCATATTTGCTCATGGCAAATTCCGCCTTGATGGTGGATCCGGGTTTCAGCACATATTCCCCTGCAATGGTGATCATCTGCTGTTTTTTCGGGGCAACCAGGAGTACCGCCGGTACCCAGTCGCCCTGCTTGTTATTTCCGGCATCGGGTGCCACCCAGCCGAAAACCTTTCCATTGGTTGCATACGGCAGGGCCACATAATTTCCCTTGCCGGGGCCCACATAGCTGAAGCCCAGGCTGTACAGCTGGTCGTTGGGGTTATTCGAATACACGTACACGGAGTCATGGATGGTAGCGTTATACAAGGTATCGGTCTTCCGGTATAGGATCTTCCCGGCCCCGAGGGTGTCCCTGGCCGCATTTGTGTAATAGGCATTGGAGATACTGTCTCCTGTATCAGCCAGGAACTGTTTCTGTTTTACGTCCAGCACCTGGTTGATAGCCGAGTTTTTTGCGTCGGAATTGCTGTAGGCGCTTACACTCAGGTACAGTTTTTTGTTGAAATTCCATTCATCGTTCACATAGACCTGGGCGTTCAGGTAGTTCCGGTCGGCGTATTCGAATTCCACCTGTATCCTTTTATCCTTGGTGATGAGGCGTTTAGGCGTAAAAGTCAGTTCGGCCGTGTTGTAGTTGATCACATAGTCCTGGTCCTCCCCGCGCTGCAGCAACACGCCATCCATGTATACCCTTTCGGTTCCGGCCAGCACCACAAAGTAGAGTTCCTGGCTGGGGGTGGAGAGGCGGTAAGGTCCCTGGTTCCCCTCGAGTGGGGTAAGGACATTGCGGTTGAACTTCCCTTTGGCTACGGCACCACTCAGGAGCAGTGAATTGTTCATATGCTTGCCGATGGCATTATCCGTGATGAAGGAGACCCCCTGTAATCTTTTATAGAAATTCAAAAAGTAATTCCTGCTCTGCCGGATATCAATATCTCCGAAATTGGCCTGCCAGCCTTTCTTCTTCACCTGCAGGAAGATGCGGTCAAAATCCTGGAGGTTTTGTGTATTTCCGTCAGGCTGGATGGGAATATTGTTGTCGGTGATGGCAGCTGTAAGTTCCAGGCTGTCGCCGATGAACCCATTCAACTGTAGGTTGAGGCTGCTGTTGACCACGGCATCCTGGCTGTTGCCGAAAGAGATACCCCTCCCGAAACTGCCTTCCGATTTGATGTTCTTTCCGAAATCGAGCAAGGGGTTGGCAGACTTATTGTTCAACCGGAAGGTGAAGGGGTTATTGGCGAGAAAATTATTCTTGATGCTGTCATAGTTGAAATGCCGTACCACAGCATTAAGCCGGAACGGGAATACACGGTACATAACCTGCACACTGTCGGCGGTGGGTTTATGAAGCCAGGTGATGATGGCATTCACTTCATCTACATTGTATGCAAAGGAGCGTACGCCCTCAATGACCACGGTATTGGGAACAAGGCTCATCGAATCGAGCCTGACCGTATTATCCCTTGTACTAATATACTTTTTATGTAAGTTGGAAAGCGGCAGCGGATTTATCTGGGCATAGAGCAGGTGCACCAATAGCAATAAAGGCCCGAGAACGTATACCTTTTTTTTATTCAACTGCTTGGGGATTAGTAATGCCTAAAATTAGGATTTATTGGGCAAGGCGGACACGCAGGCAAGTGGTTAACGGTGGGTTATCCATGCTTGTTGATAAGTTATTGAGATAAGGGGAATATTCAATATTGAGTAATGAATATTTATAATTAGGTATTGATGGGGAAGACTAGCGTGTGAAGCATTCATTTCATAGTTGAACAAGCATACCTGTTCATGCATATTGTATCAATAGCATGGCTCTTACTTCAACATGAGTAGTATTTATTCACTGCTTATTCCTGCCGACAAATATTCCCTGTTCATTCTTGCGATATTGTCAACAGAGATCCCTTTTGGACATTCTGCTTCACAGGCATAGGTGTTGGTACAGTTTCCGAAGCCCTCCTTGTCCATTTGCGCCACCATATCCAGGACACGTGATCTTTTTTCAGGTGCACCCTGGGGTAACAAGGCCAGCTGGGATACTTTGGCACTTACGAACAGCATGGCACTACCGTTCTTGCAGGCAGCCACGCAGGCGCCGCAGCCGATACAAGCTGCTGCCATAAAGGAATGATCGGCGTCTTTCTTATTAATGGGGATGGCATTGGCGTCAACCGCATTGCCTGTGTTAACACTTATATACCCTCCTGCCTGGATGATGCGATCGAAGGCACTGCGGTCTACCACCAGGTCTTTGATAACCGGGAATGCCCTGGCCCTCCAGGGTTCAACTACGATGGTATCGCCATCCTTAAAGGCCCGCATGTGCAGCTGGCAGGTGGTGTTCTTCTCCCAGGGTCCGTGTGCCTTTCCATTGATGTGCATGCTGCAGGAGCCGCAGATGCCTTCGCGGCAGTCGTGGTCAAAGGCAATGGGTTCTTTCCCTTCCTTTATCAGTCTTTCGTTCAAGACATCAAACATTTCCAGAAATGACATCTCCGATGATATGTCATTTACCTGGTAGGTCTCAAAATTTCCTTTTTCTTTACTGTTCTTTTGTTTCCAAACCTTTAATGTAAGGTTCATGTTGTAGTGTTCCATATGTTGATTGAACGCAGATCATCATACTTGCCGGGATGGGTCATGATTTTCTGCAATGGTTTTATTTGTTTTACAATTATGTATTAATTTTTTCCTTGTTTCCAACCAAGCTGATCTATCATGCAACTATGATTATCTGCTTCCCTTGTTTTAACAAAATGATATCAGCTAAGTTCCATTCCCCGGCTTACCCTGATTCAGATCTTCCGGTAATTACTATACTCAAACGGCCTACATCCAAATTTTTTCCATAAAGTATACAATAACCTGTGTTTCATGTTTTTAAAATTCTTCTTCTTTACATCAATTTTTACATCCCAGTTCTCCTGACTGACCAGGTGCTTCATTAGGCCCGGGTGTGTTCCGGTAAAAAGGGTCAGCGTATCGATATTGGAATAATCGAAACCGGCTGATCTTCTCTTTTGTTCCTCGGCCCATTTTTCATAACCTGCATCAGCATTCCAGAGTTTTCCGAAATCCGCATATTTCTGTTGCATCTGGATGGGATTACGTACCCAGCCGTAATGATACATATATGCATTCACCCCTTTTACCTTTAATTTCCGGCCATCCTTCCAGCGGAAACCCTGAGCATCGCGGTAACTCCGGATGTCCTTGTTGTTCCGGATCACCCGGATCTCCTTGCTGTACCATTTCCTTCCGTCACCGATATATTGATAGCTTCCGTAGAAATGGTGGTAATCGAAAAGCAGTCCCTCTACCCTTTTATCAGTGGCATATTTTTCCATGGCCTTAATGACCACGGGGTGGTATTGCTCGTGCAATACTTCATCGGCCTGTATGTAAAAGAGCCAGTCGCTGTCATCCACCGCAGCATCCATAGCCTTGTTGGTCTCTACGGCCAGTACCTTACCCCCTTCCCTTAACCGGTCATCCCATACGGAATGAATGATCTTTATCTTTGGCGAACCTATCGAAGCGATCAGTTTGTTGGTATCATCCTCCGAATCACCCAAGCAAACGATCATCTCATCTACAATGGGGAGTATAGATCTTATCGATTCAACCACAGGGTAACCATACTTCACGGCATTTTTTACAAAGGTGAAACCGCTTACTCTTACAGAACGAAGATTTTCCTCATCATCATGATTGGTCATGATTTTAAACTTTGTTAAAGAATGTCTTGTTTTCATCTTGAACACCCTTCTCCTGATGCGTAAATTATGATGATCATGAAAATCTGCGTTCCATCATTTATACGAACGCTGAGACGGTTTCACGATCTCAAAGGTCAATGGCTCCTTATTCAACACCCATTCCCCTTCTGCCTTGTATTCCCATGCAGACACAAAACAGTAATTTTCGTCATCGCGTTTGGCCTCTCCATCCGGTGTCTGGTATTCTTCCCTGAAATGTCCGCCGCAACTTTCCTGGCGGTTCAAAGCATCGATGCACATCAGTTCGCCCAGTTCAATAAAATCGGCTACACGACCAGCCTTGTCAAGTTCTGAATTCATCTCGTTGATAGCACCGGGGATTTTAACATCGCTCCAGTATTCTATTTTGAGCTGCCTGATATGCTCAATGGCTTCCATAAGCCCCTTCTCATTACGGGCCATGCCACATTTGTCCCATATGATCTTACCAAGCCGCTTGTGAAAACTCTCCACGGTCTGCTTACCTTTTATATTCATCAGCCTGCTGATCCTGTCGCTGGCCGCTTTTTCAGCCTCCTCAAATGCGGGATGGCTGGTAGGAATAGAAGCGGTACGTATTTCATCGGCCAGATAATTGCCGAGCGTATAAGGTATCACAAAATACCCGTCGGCAAGTCCCTGCATCAGTGCACTGGCACCTAAGCGGTTGGCGCCATGATCGCTGAAATTGGCTTCACCAAGTGCGTAAACTCCCGGGAGGGTTGTCTGAAGCTCATAATCCACCCACAAGCCCCCCATGGTATAATGCACCGCCGGATAGATGCGCATGGGTGTTTCATAGGGGTTCTCGCCTGTTATCTTTTCATACATTTCGAAGAGGTTGCCGTATTTCTCCTCGATCACACCCTTACCGAGTTTTAGAATGCTGCCCTCATCCGCATGCTCCAGTCCCTGCTTGCCCACTTCGATCCTGCCATAGCGCCTGATGGCATCGGCGAAGTCGAGGTAAACAGCCATCTTCGTTGTACCCACACCATAACCTTCATCGCATCTTTCTTTGGCTGCCCGGGAAGCTACGTCCCTGGGTACGAGATTCCCGAAAGCGGGATACCTTCTTTCGAGGTAATAATCCCGGTCTTCTTCGGGTATGTCCACCGCTTTGCGTTTCTCATCTTTAAGCCTGGGTACCCAGATCCTGCCATCATTCCGCAGGGATTCGCTCATGAGGGTGAGTTTACTCTGGTGGTCGCCACTGACGGGGATGCAGGTTGGATGTATTTGTGTAAAGCAGGGATTGCCAAAACAGGCCCCTTTTTTATGTGCTTTCCAGATGGCAGTCACGTTGCTGCCCATGGCATTTGTACTAAGGTAAAAAACATTACCATAGCCGCCCGTGCATAGCAGCACGGCATGGCCGAAATGACGTTCCAGTTCTCCGCTTACCAGGTCACGGGCGATGATGCCCCGGGCCCTGCCATCGATTAACACCAGGTCCAGCATTTCATGGCGGCTGTGCATGGTAACGTTGCCAAGTGCCACCTGCCTTTCCAGGGCACTGTAGGCGCCCAGTAAGAGTTGTTGTCCCGTTTGACCAGCTGCATAAAATGTACGTTGTACCTGGGTTCCTCCGAAACTGCGGTTGCTCAGCAAGCCACCGTATTCCCTGGCAAAGGGAACACCCTGCGCCACACACTGGTCGATGATGGCATTACTCACTTCGGCCAGGCGGTGTACATTGGACTCCCTGGCCCTGTAATCGCCGCCCTTTACTGTATCATAGAAGAGACGAAAGACAGAGTCCCCGTCATTCTGGTAATTCTTAGCGGCATTGATGCCCCCCTGTGCTGCAATGCTGTGGGCCCTGCGGGGGCTGTCCTGGAAACAGAAGGCTTTCACCTGGTAACCCAGTTCTCCCAATGAGGCAGCAGCGGAAGCACCCGCCAGTCCGGTCCCAACCACAATCACTTCCAGCTTACGTTTGTTGGAAGGATTCACCAGTTTTACATGACCTTTATAATCAGTCCATCTTTCATTCATGTTCCCTTGCGGGATATTAGCATTTAGATCCATTTGGTATTGTTTTTAGCTTTTTTTTCAGCCCCACTCCTTTGGAATGGAAATTGGGAATCGGCATCTTTTAGATTCTAATTATGTTCATTTGATCCACCGCAAATACATACTGACCGGCATGGAAGCAAATAGCAGGCATATGAGGACTGAATAAGCGACTCCAAGTCCTTTTATGATCGGCGTATATCTTTTATGGTTGATCCCGAATGTCTGAAAAGCGCTCTGAAACCCATGGAGGAGGTGCCAGAACAATGCAATAACCCCGAGCACATATACGATAACCACCCACAGGTTATTCTGGAACACCACCAGCATCTCTGCATAGAGGTCATGTACTTCCTGTCCGTTGTATTCCGCTCCCAGCCTGGTCTCTTGTAATGCATGGATACCTGCTATGCCGCCCAGTCGGGAAGGTGTCCAGAAATGATAGATGTGCATGACCAGAAAAAGGAGAATGAGGGTGCCCAGCAAGCCCATGCTCCTGCTGTACCATTTACCATTGGCGGGTGCACGGTTCATGGCATAGTTGACCGGACGGGCCCTGCTGTTCTGTACCCAGAGCATCAGGCCCTGTATAATGTGCAGCAATATACCTGCGAACAGTCCGATCTCCATGACGCGGATGATGAGGTTGCTTCCCATGAAATGTGCCCAGTGATTAAAGGTTTCGCCGCTATCGTTGAAATAGATCATGGCATTGAGGCCGCAATGAACAATTAAAAAAAGGATAAGAAATAAACCAGTGAGCCCCATGATCAGCTTTTTCCCTATCGAAGAAGTGAAAAAATGTTTCCAGGTCATATGCAGGAGTTGTAATTTGAGATTGGTAAGCAAAAGTACACCACGAACATTGGTTAAAAAAAGAAATTTCACATGGTCTGAAGAACAGGTCTGTCCATGTTCTCATGATTTGCTTTTGCTTTTTTGACCATGCATATTTTAAGCGGGATGAGGAAGAAAATGAACACATCAAATGCTACGATGAGCGCGTCAGACCATTTATTGACCGAGGTATTTCAATACCAGGTTGTCGACTTGCTGGAAAATGATCTCTGGCTTCAGGGTACGCCACTGGGGAAAATTCAACAGGGTGATATAATTGGTGAGCCTTGACCTTTTGAAATCATACTGGCTCTGTTCAGGCATATTCAAGATCACCACCCAACCGCCCTTATCTTCCAGATGTTCCCTCCACTCCTCATAATAACTGTCGTCACTACTGTGAAAATTCAGTACATTCTCTGCTACAAAGATGAATTTGCTGATCCCATGTTTATACATAAGGTCCGTGACCTCCCGGCGTAATAACATGATATCGTTTTCTATGGCATCGTTCCATTCCCCGATAAGTTCAATGATGGCAAAGTGTTGTTCGTAATCGGTAAAAAGGAC
>JANYAL010000302.1 GCA_025361325.1 Bacteroidota bacterium | reverse complement strand
GCAATGCGGAGCAGGTTTCGATATTTGAACTGATACCCGGTTCAGTAAATTTCTTAGAACCAACGGTTGACGGGGAAATTGAGGGTATGTTAACTGTGGGAATAGTAGAAACTGATTGTATCGGGTTGATCGCTATTCCCTCTATGAATTTAGATGATCTCTTTTCATTAACTCCGTCTGAAAGCCGCATAATATTAACTGATGTCTGGGCCTTGGCGGATGTTGACATTGCTAATAGGAGGGTCATGAAAGTAGTGAAAAAAAGAAAGTTCTTCATATCTATAATCGGAAGGTTACACATCAGTATAATTGCCCTTGAGTTCTTAGATCCGCTTTTGATGATTCGTTTGTACTGTTATATCTAATCTTTTCTATAAATCTTGCCTTACAAACTGGTAAAAAAGAGATACTATTAGATGTTATGCAAAGATAAGCACTGAAGCGTATTGTACAACGTTTTATGATAAATTTATCATTTTAGTAATATTTCATATACTTGTTCTGAATAAATCTATTAGCAAGGTTGAAGAGAGTTATCGATATTTGTTAAATATATATTGGATATTGAATACAAGAACTTGAAATTTAAATAATTATGATTTCTGTGGAGATAAGTATTCTTGATTAACAGTTCTCGTATGCAGTATGAAAGTCCAGTAACGGGATTATGATAAAATTTTCTCACTTACACGTACACACACAATTTTCTCTACTCGACGGAGCAGCTTCCATAAAAAATCTCTACATAAAGGCGATTCATGATGGAATGCCTGCCCTTGCAATTAGTGATCATGGCAATATGTTTGGGGTGTTTGAGTTTGTAAAGGAAGCATACCAGCATACGAAAGCGGATGGCTCCTTAGAGATTAAACCTATTGTAGGTTGCGAATTTTATATCACCCAGGACAGGCATCGAAAAACGTTCAGTAAAGAGGAAAAAGACCCGCGCCATCACCAGATACTGCTTGCAAAGAATGCAATCGGATATAAGAACCTGGTAAAGCTAACTTCGCTTGGATATATCGAAGGACTATATTCTAAATATCCACGGATCGATAAAGAACTTATTCATAAATACCATGAGGGGTTGATAGCCACAACATGCTGCCTGGGTGCATTGGTACCGCAGACCATATTGAAAAAAGGTGAAGAAGAGGGTGAGAATGAGTTCAAATGGTGGCTGAATATCTTCCAGGAAGATTATTATGTGGAATTACAGCGGCATGGTATACCTGATCAGGAAAAAGTCAATGCTGTGTTATTGAAATTTGCAAAAAAGTATAATGTCAAGTTAATTGCTAGTAATGATTCACATTACGTGGATCAGCAGGATTTCAATGCCCATGACATCCTTTTGTGCATCAACACAGGTGAAAAGCAATCCACTCCCGCACTTCGAGAATTCACCGACGATGATGTTGTAATCCGTAACAAGCGTTTCGCTTTTCCCAACGACCAATTCTATTTAAAGACCGCGGCGGAAATGTTGAAAGTGTTTGAGGACATACCACAAGCAATAGACAATACGAATGAGATCGTGGACAAGGTTGAATTGCTGGATCTGAAAAGGGAGATTCTGCTCCCCTATTTTCAAGTTCCGCCCGGATTCAAATCGCAGGATGATTATCTCGAGAACCTGACCTGGACTGGTGCAAAAAGCAGATATAAGATACTTACTCCTGAAACAGAAGAAAGGATACAATTTGAGCTGGGTGTTATCAAAAAAATGGGATTTGCCGGATATTTTTTAATCGTAAGTGATTTTATAAAGGCAGGCAGGGATATGGGTGTGTTCATTGGACCTGGACGGGGGTCTGCTGCCGGAAGTGTCGTGGCATATTGCATAGGTATCACCAATATCGATCCCATTAAATATAACTTGCTTTTTGAAAGATTCCTCAATCCGGAACGGAAGTCAATGCCTGATATAGACACGGATTTTGATGATGAAGGCAGACAGCGTGTGATCGACTATGTTGTGGATAAATACGGGAAGAATCAGGTTGCACAGATTATTACATATGGTACTATGGCTGCAAAATCGAGTATAGCAGACGTAGCCAGGGTTATGGATCTGCCGCTTGCTGAAAGTAGAGCATTGACGAAATTGGTTCCGGAAAGACCGGGTATTAACCTGAAACGATTGCTACATGCACCATTCACCGTGAAGGAGAGCAAGAACGGCGACAAGTCATTGGAAGAAAAAGAACAGCTACTGTCAGATGATGTGGAGAATACCCGGAAACTCAGAGAAATATATAATGGCAACGATCTTCAAAGCAAAGTACTTCATGAAGCTGAAATTCTTGAAGGTTCTGTCAGGAATACCGGAATACACGCGTCAGCAATCATCATTGCACCCCCGGACTTAACCGACCTTATACCTGTGGCCATTTCCAAAGATTCAGATCTATGGCTCACACAGATAGAAGGTGGTACCATTGAGG
>JANYAL010000300.1 GCA_025361325.1 Bacteroidota bacterium | reverse complement strand
TGATTACAAAATAAAATCAGCAAACTAATTGTTAGCATTATTTTCTTATATCTATTCATATTTAATTCATTAGATTAGTAAAACATATCATTGATATCGATATCATTCTTGGCATAGAGGATGATCAGGTAGTCTGTGCCTTTGGTATTTCCCAGCCTGATATGATGATTCTCATCCGGCAATGCAATGGTGGCACTTGAATAATTTAAAGCGGGACTTATTTCAGGCTTATTCGGAAATAACACATTTACATGCTTTTCCAGGTCGGCCCCTATGATATATACGTTTGCCGGTTTACTACTGGTTGCATAGATACGGAACCTGTCGTTGGTGGTAAGGTTATTCACCAGTTTATAGTAAGAAGGGCTTACTTGCTGCACCACATATTCCCTGTCAGTAAGATCAGTCAGCTTGATCATACCGCCATACTGGGCATTTTCAACAGGGGTAATGAATTTATCGAATTTAATCAGTTCCACGCCTGAATATATGTATTTCTTAAAATCGGAATATCGTATCCAGGTAAAGCCCTGGTTACCCCAGTTGGTGCCCCAGCTGTTCATGATCTCGAAAGCCCCACTGTATTTCAGGTCGTCATACCCTATTACAGTGATGGCATGCCTGCCGTGCATCCTTCCGTTGATCTCGGTCTTTGGTTCATAAGGGTCCCAACTGTCTTTGGCCTGGTCAAAGGATGCCGGGCAATAGAGTGATACCACTACCGGGTTCCCTTCATAGATGCTCTTTTTCACTTTATAGACATCCTCATTATCGAGTGAAGTTGACATACCATAATTATTGAATAATTCCACAGCGTCCTGTATCTTATACGGCAGGGCTTTTGGAAATACATTCTGCGGGGGATACACACAACTAGCATTGAAATCGCTGTAATGCGGAACTCCATATAGTTTCATATTGTTGAACAGGTCCGAAGGGAAAGAACCGTTGCAGACATAATCATCCGGCTTGGTCACTTTAAAGATAAATCCCGGAGAGAAGGTATTATCATTGATGGTCTGTTTATTCTTCCACCCGTTCTTCTCCGCTTCCACGATCGTCCTTGATGCATAGGCCGTTGCCCAGGCCGCACAGGTCCCATAACTGCCCTGGCTTCCTGGTGTAGGGCAATAGTCTTTCAAAGATGCCGCTGATGACACGCCTTTATAATCGCTGGTGATAAGGGTTGATTTATGCTTGAAGCGTAGTATCGCGGTATCCTTGCCCTCGGGGATTCCCCTTGGATAAATCGGTTTTTGGCCTGTAGAAGCTAGAAAGAAATTGCTGAAAAGTATACTTATCGTGAAACGAATCATGATTGAATTTCTTAGTGTTTAAAAAAGGTAAAATGCCCACCCTCCTGCATCTGGTCTGTCTTTAACAGACCATACTGGGGAGATTGTGAGGTGAATCCCTGGGTCAGAAAATTCTCTTTCAGTAAAAAATAGAGTTTCTCGGAAGTGATACAGGAGTTGCTTCCGTTCAGCAACTGCAACAGGGTATTCATGAAGTTACTCGAATTGGCAACACGTGTATTGGCCCCACTGGTAAGTGCCTGAAAACTCCTGCTCTGGTCTGCTATATTACATTCCACGGTTTCCGCCGATTTTGAGCCGTTCAAGATAATAGAACCACTGAAACAGGCGTCTACCATCAACAGCGTATGCTTGGCATTGATGTTACTCAGGTAATCGAGCAGTTCTCCATTGGAGAAATAGGTTTCCCGCTGTTTTAACCGCGCATCTGAAGGAAGCCAGAAACCGGTCCTGCCCAGGGTATCACCATGACCTGAATACATCATCAGGAAATTGGAATTAGGAGATATGAACTTAAAATACTGTAGCTTCTGTATAATCTGAGATTTGTTCGCATTGTGCAGGATGATCACATTTTCATCTGTATACCCGTATTTGGAAGTGAGCACTGATTTCAACTTGCGGGAATCGCCGTAAGGACCGAAATCAGGATTGGTAGGATCATACAGCGGGTTGATAGCAGGGTCATTGTACTTTTCATTGGCAATCAACAAGGCGTAATTGTTGTCTTTGTTCACCTTGGGCTGGTAATATATAGTCTTCTTTAAGGAAATTCCTTTCTGCCCCTGACTGGTTTCTACATAAAAATAAACCTCATTCTTTCCGGGATTCAGGGTAACGGGTGTTTTGATGTACATATCACAGTTCTCCTCAACCG
>JANYAL010000289.1 GCA_025361325.1 Bacteroidota bacterium | reverse complement strand
GCCAATTTTGACAAAACAGCACAATCAGAAACGGCAACCTTTTTGATATTTATTTCCATGCAAACATCTCATTAATTAATAAGTATAAACGGTAATATTCAAATAAAATAGCCAGCGGATACAAAGAACTGAAATCACCAGTTAAGTTCAAGGAGATTGTTTTTCCGATCAATATCTGCCATACGTTTAGAAGGGTCGATCTCCACTACCTTAAAATCCGATAGCCGGTGCTTTATTTCAACAACATAATAAGGATGTGTCCATCTCCATTCTTCATGTATTTCCCTTTTTAGGGCAGGATCATCATTTGGTTTTTCACCAAACATCAGGTTCAAGGGGATATAATGTAATTCCCGAGTGCCGTTCTTGAAAGTAAGATCAAGATCGATTGGCATAGGTATCTGTCCGATCCTTTTTAGTCGGATCTTTGTCAGACCACTATCTTCCCAGAGACTATCAATTGTATAATTGATTGTTTTTATAGTATTGCACCAATACTCCATGTACCAATCCAGTTTAATTCCACTCACATTTTCAGCTATTCGAATAAAATCATTGCTATTCGGATGCTTATACCGCCAAAGACGATAGTACTCAAGCATAGTTTTATCTCTGTTCCCAATACCGATAATATATCCCAGTTGTTCCAAAAATATTGCACCTTTCGAATATGAAGTTAAGCCATAGGCATAATTTGTATTAAAATGGTCAGCGTGTGTGGTCAGCGGTTCTTCGAGTCCGCTCTTTACCAGCGAGTAATACCCGACATATGAATTACAGTTCCTTTCCGGAAGTGAACTTATCATGTCTTTAAGATTAGCATTGTCCGGGGTCTTTTTTAAGGCATCCCGGTAATCCTGTAAGGAAGTGCGCTGGTTGTAAAATTCAGATACTAAATCTGCTGCATAAGTTGTGAATCCTTCATCCATCCATGCATACATACTCTCATTAGTTCCCAACATCATCTGGTACCAGCTATGCATCCACTCATGAAAAACAGTACCCAAGCTTGGTCCGCTTATCAACGTGGCCATAGGATATTCCATACCACCATCGCCTCCCTGAATGAACGAATATTGAGGATAAGGGTATTTTCCAAACTTTTTTTCCATAAAAGGCAGTACCTTAGCTGCGGCTTCAGCCACTTTCGCCCAAGATGTATCATTAAAGGGTTCATGTGGCTTGTATTTATAAATGACATGAAGTATAGTACCGTTCCCGGGCATTTTGTAAACCAAGTGCCGGTAATTCGTATCTGCGGCCCACATAAAATCATGCACATTATTTCCAATGAAATGCCAACTTCGCTTTTCAAAGGAGGTGGGTTTTAAAGATAAACTTGATGTATCATAACCCCAGCCAATATCATTTGCATTGACTAGCACACCTGTACCCCCTAGTTTATAGCCTTTATCGATATTGATGGTCACATCATAATCGCCCCAAACACCATAAAACTCCCTTGACACATAAGGTGTAGGATGCCAGCCCTCATAATCATACTCACAAATTTTTGGATACCACTGACTCATGCTGTATTGAACACCCGTAATGGGATTATCCCGGCCAGTCCTT
This sequence comes from Bacteroidota bacterium, assembly GCA_025361325.1. Lineage (GTDB taxonomy): Bacteria > Bacteroidota > Bacteroidia > Chitinophagales > Chitinophagaceae > Ferruginibacter. The sequence goes on along the minus strand of JANYAL010000289.1, from coordinate 917 downwards.
CTTACTTGCAAAGGTACTTGTGCTTCAAATTCCATATCAAAAACGTTTTTGCTCTTTGGGAGAAGCGGTTTAATAAGATCCACTTCCAGAATGGTCTCATGATATTTAAATGGTTGCGGAATTCCATTCATTTTCAAGGATATTATTTTCTGGTATCCGATCTCATTTTCTTTTAAATTGAGGATACGGTCTCTTACTCTTCCATCCCAGTCCGGCAGGCCATTAATAGATAATTTTCCCAATTCCCGGCTCCTTACATCCATACTGCTGTTGGGTTGAAAGGCATTGAAATATAAATGATAGAATACCTTGTCTAGTTTGTCGGGAGAATTATTAGTATATTCCAGTTTTTGCTTGCCTGTAAAATGGTTAGCTTTTACATCAAAGTCAATAGTCATAGTGTATTTTACACTTTGTTGCCAGCGTTCTGGTTGTGCAAACGAAACATGGGAAAACAGAAATAATTCAATTATTAAGAAAGTCGTCTTTACATCCATAGTATTTATTTAATAACTTCAAATTTCGGAAATTATGTTGTAATGGTAATTTAAAACCGGTGAGGGATGGCAAGGAAGTAATCATCATTCTTTACCCTGCACTACGATTACGATTTCTCCTTTAACCGCCTTTGCAGCAAAATGATCATGTACTTCAAGTAAAGTCCCTCTTTTATTCTCCTCAAATTTTTTTGTAAGTTCACGACAAACACAACAGAGCCTTTCCTTACCAAAGCTTTCCATAAGATCTGCCAAAGTCCTGACCAGCCTTAGTGGGCTTTAATAAAAGACCATTGTGCGTTCATCTGTTGCCAATTTTTTCAACAGGGTTTGTCTTCCTTTCTTCATTGGAAGAAACCCTTCAAAACAGAAACGATTAATAGGAAGACCGCTGTTAACAAGAGCCGGGACAAATGCGGA
>JANYAL010000282.1 GCA_025361325.1 Bacteroidota bacterium | reverse complement strand
CACAGCGCAAGATATACGGAGGCCTCCCTTGTGAAGAAACTGGAGGAACTGGGCATAGGTCGTCCCAGCACTTACGCCCCTACGATATCCACCATCATCAAACGCAATTATGTTGAAAAGCGAGACAAAGAAGGCAGCCGGCGTGATTTCAGGATCCTGAAACTGAAAAAGGATGTCATCGAAAAGATAACGGAACTGGAAAATTTTAGTGCAGAAAAATCAAAACTCTTTCCTACAGACCTTGGATTGGTGGTAACCGATTTCCTGATGCAGCATTTTGACCAGGTGATGGATTATTCCTTCACGGCTTATATCGAAAAAGAGTTTGATGAGATCGCGGAAGGTAAAATGAAGTGGAATTCGATGGTGAGCGATTTTTATACCCCCTTCCATGCAGGTGTGGAACATACGCTGGAAACCGCTGTGCGTGCCGTGGGGGAAAGGGCACTGGGAACTGATCCGGTCACAGGAAAACCGGTGATTGCCAGGATGGGCCGTTATGGCCCCATGGTGCAGGTTGGTGTTGCTGAGGATGAAGACAAACCAAAATTCGCCAAACTTAAAGTTTCTCAGAGTATTGAGACCATCAACCTCGAAGAGGCGCTTGAACTTTTTAAACTGGGTGCTCCACTGGGAGAATACGAAGGACAGGAAATTTCAGTGAACATAGGCAGGTTTGGCCCGTATGTGAAATTCGGTGATCAGTTCATCTCCATTCCCAAAACAGAAGAGCTATCATCAATAGACCTGGATAGAGCCATTGAGATCATAGAGGCCAAGAGGATCGAAGATGCACCGGTTGCACTGTATCAGGACAAACCGGTAACCAAAGGGAAAGGGCGTTTTGGTCCTTTTATCAAATGGAATGGCATCTTTATCAATGTACCCCGGCGTTACAATTTTGAGGGACTCACCCAGACCGAGATCAATGAACTGGTGGAAGCCAAGATTCATAAAGAGGCTACCCGGTACATCAAACAATGGCCTGAGGAAAAGATCGCAATCGAGAATGGCCGCTGGGGGCCGTTCATACGTTTTGAAAAAAAGATGCTCAAGGTCACCGGTGGAGGAGCCAATGGAAAATATACACCCGAAGAACTGTCCGATATCGATATAGAAACCATAAAAAAGATGATTGTCAGCCAGATACCCAAAGCTTTTGACAAAAAAAAGTCGGTAAAGAAGAAAGCTGCCGCAAAGAAGAAAAGCTGAACCTTTATAAATATAAAAAGATCAAGGGATAGTTTCCGTCTTACACCCAAGTATCAATCTGAATATATAATTTTTCATACGGGGTAATATTCTTCTCTTTCATGACTCATCTCCATCCATTACATGCAGCTGTTGCTATAAATAAATTTGAAAAAAGTTTACCACACTTGTGGAAAATTATAACTTCTTTTTTCAGCATCCTTTTCCGACATTCATTCTTAAATAATTATTTCCTGAACGCGAACAAAGAGATATCAGCCCTTTTTCACTTGATCGATGACCCCGATGAGGACGTATACAACACCGTCTGTGATAAGATCATCACCTTCGGCAAAGCGATCATTCCAAACCTGGAAAGCCTCTGGGAAAATACCACCAGTGAAGAGATTCAGGAGCGAATAGAATTACTGATCCACCGTTTGCATATAAGGGACCTTACTTGTGAATTCATAAACTGGCGCGATGGTGATTCAGATCTTTTGCAAGGTGCTTTGCTGGTTGCAAAATATCACTACCCCGACCTGTCTAACACCCTGGTGCACCGGGAAATAGAGAAATTAAGGCGCAACACCTGGCTGGAATTGAATAACTATCTCACTCCGCTGGAACAGATCAATGTGGTGACAAGTATCCTGTATAATTATTATAAGCAGAAAGGAGTTGAACTGGCCTATGATAACCCCGATGATTACCTGGTAAACAAATCCCTGGAAAGCAAGAAAGGAAATGCACTCAGCAATGGCATCATTTATGTAGCGCTTTGTGAATTACTGGATATACCCGTACGTGCTATAAATATCCCGCGACAGTTCATATTAGCCTATTTCGACACGGAATACCAGCTTTTTAATCCAAGCGGTCCCATCCAGGAAAAGATAAATTTCTACATAGACCCGTTGAACGGACAAATGTATAGCCAGAAGGATGTAGATGCCTATTTCAAGCGGATATCGGTTCCACCGGTCGCCTCCCATTTCAGACAGTTAAGCAATAAAAGGATCATCTGCTTCCTGCTTGTTGAATTAAGTAAATGCTTTGATGATGACAGAAACAGGTATAAGATGCATGAACTGCAGTCACTGGCTAATTTACTCGCACAATGATTTACCATGTCACCGGCAAGGAAAACTGGTTTAATGCCGTCAGTATGGGATATTATGAGGCTGCATCACTCCCCATCGAAGGTTTTATTCATGCCAGCCATTTGGAACAAATAAAAGGGGTACTGGAAAGATATTACACCGGTAGGAAAGACCTGCTGCTGCTTCATATCGACGAGAGCAGGCTTCAGGCAGAACTAAAAAATGAAGTATCAAGCTCTACCAATGAAGTATTTCCGCATATTTACGGTCCTTTGAATATAGATGCGGTCGTTGGGGTGGAAGAGATCCTTCAAAACCCTTGATAAAATTTACACTTTATTTTTCACCTGATAAAATAGGTGGGTACATGTTCAATTGAACGGATTTTGAAAAGCCAGATATAAGGGTAGGTACCCTATTGGAAGTACTTGATTTTGCGGATGCCTGGAAGCCCGCCTATCAATTGATCCTCAACTTCGCGGAATCAGGCATCAAGAAACCAACGGCCCAGATAACAGTGCTGTATACAAAAGATTGCCTGGCAGGTAAACAGGTCATTGCAGTCATCAATTTCCCGCCAAAGAAAATAGCCGATTTTTATAGTGAATG
>JANYAL010000173.1 GCA_025361325.1 Bacteroidota bacterium | reverse complement strand
GGCCGATGGATATGCAACAAACCTTCTCGCCCCATTTCGCCTTGACCTTGTCGATAAGATCATAATTGCCAAGCATTTTATAGGCGCTCTCGTTCGCGATTTTTGCGCCGTTCTTGTCGATATGAAGGACCCAGGTGACATCGGCGGGAGCCGCGCCCTCGAGGATGATGCCCGCGTAACCGAGACGAGCGAGGACCTGGGCGGCCTGGCCGCCTGCGTTGGACTCTTTAATGCCGCCGGTGAGGGGACTCTTGCAACCGATCGAAAGACGGCCAGACTGGCCGGCTGCCGTACCGGAAAGGAGGCCCGGGGCTATGACGAGTTTGTTGTCGGGGCCGAGGGGATGACAGAGGGGCGGGACTTCCTTGAAAATAACCGCCGTTGTGAGGGCGCGACCACCGAGGCCCGCGTAACTTCCTAGTCCTTCTTTCTTGATGGCTGGGCCACCCTTGGCTCCTACATCGACGCGAAGAATACTGTCCATTTGGACCTCCTAGATAGGTGCTTGCATTTAACAAATTGAATTTTTTTCCCTTAGTAAGAGAACGATATAAGCGATTTATAACCCTTTTCCAGACAGGTAAATACCGGATCGGAAAAATAGTCATATAAGGATAATTAATTGACCTGATATCATCAAAAGGTGCATCTGGTGATACAAACACATAAACTTCGGGTTTCTTTTCATCAGATAAAATATCCAACGATCGTATGATATTTTGAAAATAAATAGCCGCGCCGGTGGATGTTATGTAAGAAAAATTAAAGCGTATCCCTAAGCGTTTTCTCTGAGCCATTGTACGAATAAATTTAATCCCTTTTGTAAATCAGTTTTTGTTTTAAAACCAAAACTATTTAGCAAGCTAACATCTGCTCGCCAGTTTCTGGGGTTACCTGGATTTTCCTGATGCGTAAATACTACCTTATGATCATGCAACAGTCTTGTAAAGATATAGACAGCTTCAGCAATCGTTGTTTCAATACCTGAAGACACATTAATCACTTCCCCTTGCATGTCAGCCCGTTTTAGAATAGTATCAACAGCAACTGCCAAATCTTCGATGAATATGAAATCCCTGCTTTCTGAACCTGAACCAAATAATTCTATAGGTTTATCAAGTTTACTTTTTTGATAAGTATCCCAAAATAACTGTTTGCGCAAACCGGGTCCGTAAACCGAGAATACCCGGAGAGAAGCTGAAGATATTTTATACAAGTCAGCATATTCCCGGCAAATCAGTTCTGCCTGGTATTTATGCCATCCATAAGGTGATATTGGGTTCACCGGGCTGGACTCAGAAATGGGTAATTCCTTCGGGTCACCATATACAGCAGCTGAAGACATATGAATATACTTACAATCTGGTTTATTTTGACGTAGAAGTTCCAGTATCCCAGCATGAAATATTACATTTGATTCAAAATCAGATACCGGATCAATTATAGAAAACGGCACACTTCCGTTGCCTCCTGCATTTATACAGATATCGGGCTGATGCCGGTTGAACACATCCTTTATTACACTTCCGTTAATATCCCGATTGTAATAAATATAACTTTCTTTGCCATCAGGTGCAAAGAGGTCATAACCGATAACAGTATCTCCCTTTGCTGAAAAATATTTACTCATGTGACTACCAATGAACCCTTTAGATCCTATTACAAATACATTCATGTGGTTGGTTTAAAAATAATGGCTTGGCCCGTAGGTAAAGAAAGAACTGGTACATTGTTCTCTAAAGCCCAGTTATCAAATGCCATTTTTTGATTGATATGGGCAGTAAAACCATAATCATCCAGAATAATAACTCCACCTGGAACCATTTTGTTCCAAAAATAATTGATTGCAGCAATTTCAGGCTCTACCATGTTCATATCGAGCGACAGGTAACATACCTTTTCCGTTTTGCATAGAGGTAATATATCAGGCACAATGCCACGTAATATTACATAATTTGGATAGGGAGTAAATGTTTTTTTTACAACATCATAGCATTCTTCATACCTTCCCTCATAATGTTCAAATAATCCATATTCTGTCTCTTCAGGAGTCAGGTATTCTTTTACGAGGCCATTGAAGGTATCCAATAGCCAGAATTTCTTGTTGCTATTACTAAAGTTGAGGTAATCAGCCAATGCCAATGAGTACCCCCCCTTATAAACACCACATTCCACAAAATCGCCTTCCAGATGCATAACACTTCTGGCAAACCAACAAACGATATAATAGCGCCAGCGCATATCTATCTTCAACTCAGTACGCCAGTCTTCAACGGAAAGTGATAATTGATATGCCTTTTTGAAACTCTTTTCTTCCAGGCAATCGCTGTTTTGCTGGGTAAACAAACCGTCACTTTTATAGGTCAGGTTATTTACAGGCACACTATCCGGTGTAATCTTCCTGAAATTCTGAACGCACCATATCAGGTTTTCA
>JANYAL010000130.1 GCA_025361325.1 Bacteroidota bacterium | reverse complement strand
AAACGGGGATAGCTATGGAATAATGGATGATGTGTAATTAGCATCCATATCCATTTCGGCTAGGTTTTGCAGCTTCATTCAGACCATAGTTCTTTGAAATAATGATAATAAATTCAATGGGAAAGGGAGAAAAGTAACTGGTTCATCGTTAGCCCGCTCATTATTGAACAGCCTTAAAGTTGTTGATCTGCATCTGGTAATCCCCATCAAATGCAGATTAATAGACTATCTGCGCGGTTTCACTTTTCCCAGTTCATTTTTGCCGACTTCACTTCGGCAGAATTTCCACCGACCATGATCCGGAATTCTCCGGGCTCCCAGTCGTACTGCAGTTCGTTGTTATAGAATCGCAGATCCGAAGGTGTGATGGTGAAGCTGACAGTTTGTGCTTCGCCTGCTTTAAGTGCTATCTTTTGAAATCCTTTGAGCTCTTTCACCGGCCTGGCTACCGAACCCACCATATCGCGGATATATAACTGTACAATTTCCGTTCCATCCATATTCCCGGTATTCGTAACCTTTATGCTGGCCGTAAGGGCCTGATCGCCTTTTAGTGACTTTGCACTCAGCTTCAATTTCCCATATCTGAAGCTGGTGTAACTTAATCCGAAACCAAAGGGAAATTTCGGACTGTTGGGCAGGTCGGTATAGGAAGAAACATAATTCAAGTCCGTATCACTCCTGGCAGGCCTTCCTGTATTGAAATGGGAATAATAGATGGGGATCTGTCCCTCGTTTCGCGGGAATGTCATCGGAAGTTTTGCCGAAGGAACATAGTCACCGAACAACACATCTGCTATCGCATTACCCGCTTGGGTACCCAGCCACCAGGTATAGAGTATGGCGGGAACATGATCAGCAGTCCAGTCAAAAACCAGCGGGCGGCCAGCGCTGATCAGCACCACTACCGGTTTGCCTGTCGTGATCAGGGCTTTGATCAGTTCTTCCTGCACCCCCGGCAAATGAATGTTGCTGCGGCTCTTGGCCTCACCAGTCATATCTCTTGTTTCGCCTACAGTAACCACCACCACATCGGCTTTACTTGCTGTTTCTATGGCTTCTCCAAAACCGGCCCTGCTGGAATCCGTTATGCCACAGCCCCTGGCATACAACAGGTTGGAACCGGTACCCAGTTTATTTTTTATCCCTTGCCAGGTGGTCACGATCCTTGCCGTATCATCGGGCCAGTCATAACTCCAGAAACCCAGGTTATCCCTGACGGCTTTTACAAAGGGTCCGATACAGGCAATGGTTTGTGTTTGTTTATGCAGCGGTAATATAGCGTGCTCCTGTCCCGGCATCGGGGTATTCTTCAGCAGCACGATGCTTTTTTCTGCCATGACTCTGGAAGCTTCCAGGTTTTCAGGATTGTTCCATTGCGCTTTTTCCCGGGCGCTGTCGCAGAACCGGAAAGGGTCATCGAAAAGTCCCAGTTCAAACTTTTTTTTCAGGATCCTGCTTACCGCTTCATCAATGACCCCCGGTTTTACCTTATCCTCACTGACCAGTTTAGCCAGGTGTTTGATATAGCTGCGGCTTTCCATGTCCATGTCATTGCCGGCATTGGCAGCTGCCAGGGCCGCTTCATAACTGTTGCGGACAACACCATGATTGATCATTTCGCCGATACTGCCCCAGTCGCTCACCACAAATCCTTTGAAGTTCCATTGCCCTTTCAGGATATCCCGCTGCAGGTATTTGTTACCGGTAGCCGGTATGCCGTTGAGATCATTGAATGAATTCATGAAAGTGGCCACGCCTGCCGCTGCTGCTGCCTTAAAAGGGGGCAGGTACACTTCATGCAGGGTACGCAGGCTCATATCTACGGAATTATAGTCACGCCCGCCTATAGCCGCTCCATAGGCCGCGAAATGCTTGGCGCAGGCCATGACCGCATCCGTATTGCCGAGCCCATTCCCCTGGAAGCCTTTTACCCGGGCCACGGCAATGCGCGAACCCAGGTAGGTATCCTCTCCTGCTCCTTCCATCACCCTTCCCCAGCGTGGATCCCGGGCAATGTCCACCATCGGTGCAAAGGTCCAGTGTATACCGGCGGCGGCGGCTTCTGTAGCCGCTATATGTTCGCTTTTTTGCATGACATTTCAG
>JANYAL010000106.1 GCA_025361325.1 Bacteroidota bacterium | reverse complement strand
TCTTTGTTGCTTTTGCCATCTGATTTATTTTAGTGGTTGTTAAAGTTTATATTTCGGCCAGGATAATATGCCTATTAAATATAGTCAACGCTCTTTACAAATATATTCTTGCAATATTAAATTGTTGTTAACGGGAGCTTTTTTTGAACAGACCAATGTAATCCGGGAAACCGGTATTAAGCCGGTCTGAGCTAACTTCTCATCATTTGACACCTCTTTCAGGCGACAGATCGGGGACTTTCCGGAAAATATGATTGGATCGGCCGTTTATATACTTTGAGTTCTTATATTTGAATCAAGTTGATACAATCCATTGCATACAGGTTCCTTTTTTATTATGATCTCCTGAGAAAGGATACCGTGGAGTATTAATAAAGCTTGACTAAAAACTTTTAAATATCATCCCGGTCAGAAAGACCGGGATTTTTTATGGATCTGCAGGTTATATACGAAGCGATATGAACACAAAGAGAATAGCAATACAGGGATATGAAGGAAGCTTTCACCAGGTATCAGCAAAATACATGTTCGGAAAAGATGTGCAGGTGATACCATGCGCCACATTCCGGCAACTGGTAAAAATGGCGGAGGACAGGGAACGCTCCGATGGGGCCATCATGGCCATTGAAAATTCTATAGCGGGTAGCATATTGCCGAATTACAGTCTGCTGCAAAAAAGTAAACTTAAGGTCACGGGGGAGGTTTACCTCTCCATCAGCCAGAACCTGATGGTGAACCCTGGTGTGCAGCTCGAAGATATAAAAGAGGTGCACAGCCATCCCATGGCGATACTACAATGCCTCGATTACCTGGAAAAGTACAGCTGGAAAGTGGTGGAGACCGAGGATACGGCCCTCAGTGCAAAGCACATCCATCAGCATAAGAGCAGGCATGCTGCTGCCATTGCGGGTAAACTGGCTGCTGAATTATTCGGACTTGAGATCATTGCGCCCCATATTAATTCGATGAAGAATAACATGACCCGTTTCCTGGTTTTGCAAAGAGAAAAAGATGCAGTTGATGATCCGGGTGCAAATAAAGTATCTATGTATTTTCAGACTGATCATTCAAAGGGATCACTGGCCAGGGTTCTGACCGGGATAGCCGCGGTGGGCATCAACCTCAGCAAATTGCAGAGCATGCCAATCCCGGGCAGTAATTTCAAGTATGGTTTTTACGCTGATATGGAATTTGAAGACCGGCAACAGTTGAGCAAGGTCATCCTGTCCATACGAACACTGACGAACAGCGTAAAATTATTCGGGATCTATAAAAAGGGGAAGATCGTAAAAGCATAATATGCAGGTACATACATCAAAACGAATTGAAGGTATACAGGAATATTATTTCTCGGAGAAACTCCGGGAGATAGAAGTATTGAATAAGCAGGGCAGGGACATTATTAACCTGGGCATTGGCAGTCCAGACCTGGCCCCTCATCCAGATGTGATACAGGTATTAAAGGAAGAAGCTGCAAAGGAGCATGTGCATGGATATCAGGGCTATACAGGAGTACCGCAATTGAGAAATGCGATCGCGGACTGGTATGATACCTGGTATGGCGTACAACTGGATCCTGATACCGAAGTGTTACCCCTTATGGGAAGCAAGGAAGGAATAATGCACATTTGTATGACCTACCTCAATGATGGCGACCAGGTGTTGATACCCAATCCGGGATATCCTACCTATAGTAGCGCGGTCAGGCTTGCAGGAGGTGAACCTGTACATTATGATCTGACCGAAGCAAATGACTGGGAGCCTGACCTTATCCTACTGGAAAGTACCGGACTTGAAAAAGTGAAACTGATGTGGGTCAATTATCCGCATATGCCTTCAGGACATGTGCCCGACCCGGATTTATGGAAAAGACTCATTGCCTTTGGAAAAAAACATAATATCCTGATCTGTCATGATAACCCATACAGTTTCATTTTGAATGAGACCCCCTTCAGCCTTTTAGGCCTTGCCGGGGCTAAGGAAGTGGTGATAGAATTGAATTCACTCAGCAAGTCGGCTAATATGGCTGGGTGGCGGGTAGGTATGTTATGCGGGGCAAAAGAACGAATCTCAGAAATCCTCCGGTTCAAAAGCAATATGGATAGCGGGATGTTCCTTCCTGTTCAGCTGGCGGCAGTAAAAGCGTTGGGTCTTGGAAAGGAATGGTATGCAGGCATTAATGAAATATACCAGGAACGAAAGGTCAAGGTCTTCGAACTGTTGCGGTTACTGGATTGCGAATACCGGGAAGACCAGGCAGGTTTATTCGTATGGGCAAAGATC
>JANYAL010000128.1 GCA_025361325.1 Bacteroidota bacterium | reverse complement strand
CAATTATGAAAAAGGCTCCCAAATTAAATATGAGAATTCCTCAGCAGCAATTAATAATGTACTGTTATCTTATGGCATGATATACCCAATAAAAGGATTAAAACTATTAAATAAAAATTTATACGCGATGTAAAAGCTTTTAGGGCCGGGAGCGCTTTATTGCTGAAGTCGAACAAAGTCAGGTTCTCCCAGGTGGAGCCATTGGTTGCAGTTGGACCCCTGAACGCTACCCATTCCGGTTCCCAGTAGCAGAATCCCAGTCCGTGGTTACCCGTTACATTATGAATTACCGTTCGCAGGTCAGTTAGGTAATTCAGTTGCCCGCTCGGTGTGGCATCATAGCCTGGCAGCAACTGGCTGGTATTCCCCACGGAATTATTGGTATAATCATTCCATCCCAGTGTGAAGGGGTAAGCGGTCTCGGCAATGAAAATGTCTTTATTAAAATTGATAGCTAGAGAATCCAGGTCCTGCTTCAATTGAGGCAGGGTACGGTTATGCCACCAATAATAATATGACAATCCAATGATATCATAAGGGATACCCTGTGTTTTTACATTATTGAAGAACCAGGCAGCTCCTGTGGTACCCGCAAAATGTAGCATGATCTTTATACTGGGATCAACAGCCTTTACCGCATCGATGCCTTTTTTTACGAGTGCTGCGAACTGGGGCCAGTTAGGATCGAAGCTCCCACCCACCTTTCCGAAGTTCCAGAGCATACCGCTGTTTGTCTCATTACCGATCTGGACCATGGCAGGCAGGCAGTTCCTGGTCTTGAGTTCATTCATTACCCGGTACGTGTATGCGTACACACTATCCAGTAAAACTGCATAGGACAGCGACTGCCAGGCGAGGGGTATGGTCTGATTGCCGGGGTCGGCCCAGGTGTCGCTGTAATGAAAGTCGAGCCACCAGTTCAGCCCCGCTGCCTTGATACGTTGCGCCATGCTTTCCACTTCGGGCAGACCGCAATGTACCGTTGCAGGGGAATTCCATATTCTCAGGCGGACCAGGTTCATACCTTGTTGTTTCATGATGCTAAGCGCATCAGCAGTGTTGCCACTGCTGTCATAAAACCGTGTTCCCGTTGATTCCACTTCGGGCAGCGCGGAAAGATCTGCACCCCGGTAGGGCAAAGATGCCTGTGTTAAAGGAAGCACAGGTATCACGGGAGCACTGGTATTGTTTTTGCTGCAGGATCCCATGATGCCACTCAATAAGAGTATTCCCCATCCAATTCTTTTAAGCATAGTCGTTATTTAAATTTCCAGGTATTATCTTCTTTGTTCTTATCCGGTACAAAGTCATTCCCCAATTGAATGGACCGGATCTTACCGGGGCGGGCATATATTACGGTGAATTCCTGTTTTCCCGTTGCCCACACATCAACTCCAAAATGAAGCTTTAGCGGCTTGCCGGTACCGGTATCAATAGTTAGGAAGACCGGCAAAGGCAGTCCGCCTTTATTCTTTATTGTAATGGTTACCGTTCCTTTCCGCTCTACTACCTGCGTAATGCCCAGGTCAGGATAAACCCAGTCATAGAACCATTTTTGCCAGAACCAATTCAGGTTACGCCCGGTTGCACGGTTGAAACTATTGAAGAAATCGCTGGGGATGGGATGTTTCCCATGCCAGTCGTTCATGTACAGGTGCAGGGCTTTGAAATAGAGGGAATCCCCCAGCATATCCTGCAATACCCAGTAACAAATACCGCCCTTGCCATATGAATTACTGATATAGGCAGGGCTATCATACAGTTTGGTGTTTACTATAAGCGGTATATCCTTATCAGTACCTGAGATACGCTCAAAACGGGTCTTGCTGAAAATGCCCTCATCCTCCGGTTCACCCATCAGGGGGGATATCACCGATTCACCGATGGTGGCCCATCCTTCATCCATCCAGGCATATTGTGTTTCATTGATGCCCATATAGAATGGGAAATAACTGTGAAAGATCTCATGTGAAGTGAGTTGAACTGCATCCTTGTGTGTTGACGTGGGATTGTCGTTGACCATCATCGGGTATTCCATCTGACTGGTCCCGTCAAATACAGTGATCTGCGGGAAAGGGAAGGGAACCCTGGGATAGTAATGGCTCATATAATAAACGGACCTGTTTGCCTGGTCCGCCACATCAAAATAATCCTTGTGAATAGGGTTATAAGCCGCACTCACCAGTGTTCTTCTAGGCTTCACAGAGTCTACCAGCACAGAACTGGCGTCCCACAGGTAGTGGTCACTGATGGCAAAAGAAAAATCACTAATATTTTTTGCCTGGAATTGCCAGAGGCCAGTAGCTTTTGGTGCAAAGACAGTATGATTAATGTAGTCTGTAGAATCAATGACATGAACGATCTTATCAGTAACGTCAGCCTGGTGCAAACGTTGCAACACCCTCTCACCCAGGTTATCAGAAGCATTCTGCCGCTCCCCGGTGGCCCAGACCATATAATTCTTCGGAACGGTGATACCTACCCTGAAATTACCGAAATCATTGTAGAATTCCTGCACGCCATTATAACTCCAGTCGTCCCAGCCGTCCATATCGTCATATACAGCTATACGTGGAAAAAAATAGGCGATAAAATAAGACCCGCTGTCCACCCTGCCTGTCCGAACCTGCGAACCGGTATTTACAGTATAATGCCATTTAACAAAGAAACTGGTCTGACTGTTCGGCAGTATTGCTTTTTCCGGCAATACGGTAAGATTGGTATTGGTGTGGTATGCTTTACTATTAGACGGTAATGTAGGTATGGTTTCTTCTCCAATTCTCAGTTCTTCCAGGCTAACCCCATCTCCCAGGTCCTTATCTGCCACCGGGGTGATGCGGCTAACTCCCTTTTTGTAAAAATCAGGGTACAGCCTTAAGATGATGCGCCTGAGGGTATCAGGACTATTGTTGGAATAGACGAATGTTTCCTCCCCGGACAGGATATTCGTGGCCGGATCGAAAGTAACATGTATATCATAATCTGCGCCATTCTGCCAGTACCTGATGCCTGGTCTGCCGTCATCCGTACGGGTCTGTTTTTCCCGGGCGGCCATGGTAGAAGTGTTGAGGAAGAGTGACTGGGAATATGCTGCCTGTATGAAAAGTAGAGAACAGGCTAAAGCGGCAATCCTGCTGCATGACATCATGCGATAGAAATTTTATTGGTTTATTCTATTTTGTTCAGTTCCAGTTCATCTGCAGTCTTTTTACTGATAAAGCGATAACGGTTTGAACTGAATCTATAATGAAATATCCGGTTATAATCCTTGTTGAATTCTTCCTCAGATTTAGGCATAATGATGTTGCTCATCACATTAAACCCCTCTGCCCGGAAACAGACCATTACATTCTGCACACCTGAGCCCTCTTTATTCAACATTTCAAATGATTTACTCATCTGGGGTTTATTGAATTCCTGCTTCACGCCTTTAAGCCCCTGTATGGTAGACCGGCACCTGTTATACGGATCAGTTGTCTTTATATCGATGCATTGGTAAAAGATATGATCAAAGTAAATATCCTTGAAAAGCCTTTCGAGATAGGCAGCGAAAGCTTTTCCTTCTTCATTAAGATGAAGGTATTCAGACCTGTTCTTTTCATCGGTATTTATTTTACCATGACGAACGATATAAAGATTAATACTCATAAATAGAAGGGTTTATTTTCCGGAGCAGCCCGGCCTGTAGAAAAAAGAAGCAAAAAGTAAATTTACGCTTTCCCGATCATAAAAGGTCAAATAATACGTCCAAACCCTTGTTAAACAATGAAATTACTGCTGCCATCCTGTCATAAGTATGAACCTTTATATTATATTTGCTCCTCCAAAATCTAGTTGATATATGTTGCATCAGGCAACCTACAAAGAACATGACGAAGCCAGGCAGGGAGAGAACTATACCCCTTTTGAAATGGCCTTAAATGTAAATAAAAAGCATTTTTATATAGAAAGCTATGGATGTGCTATGAACTTTGCGGATAGTGAAGTGGTTGCCTCTATCCTGGTAGATAATGGTTATGGATCAACTTCTAAGATAGAAGCGGCCGACATTGTCTTTGTAAATACCTGCTCCATACGTGAAAAAGCAGAGGAGACCATAAGGAAGCGGCTGCATACATTCAGTAAACTTAAAAAAGCCAGACCGGGTTTACTGGTTGGTGTGTTGGGCTGTATGGCAGAAAGGCTTAAAGCAACATTAATTGAAAAAGAGAAACTGGTGGATATCGTTGTAGGCCCGGATTCTTACAGGAGCCTGCCCTCATTGATTGAGGATGCAGAATCGGGGCAGAAGGCCGTGAATGTTTTGTTGAGCCGGGATGAGACTTATGCCGATATTTCCCCCTTACGATTGAACAGCAATGGCGTCAATGCATTTGTAAGTATCATGCGTGGATGCAATAACATGTGTTCTTTCTGTGTGGTGCCTTTTACACGGGGAAGGGAAAGAAGCCGCGATGCCGATTCCATCCTTCATGAATGCAGGGATTTATTCGATACAGGATACCGTGAAGTTACCCTGCTGGGACAGAATGTTGATAGTTATCATTGGATTCCTGGTACAAAGGGGGCCGGGGCCGTTTCTTTTGCCATGCTCCTTGAAAGAGTAGCCCGGATAGACCCCAGGCTGAGGGTACGTTTTTCCACCTCGCACCCTAAGGATATCACGGATGATGTGTTGCATACTATGGTAAAATATGAGAATATCTGCAACTATATCCACCTCCCCGTACAAAGCGGCAGCAGCAGGATACTCCAACTGATGAACCGTACCTACAGCCGGGAGTGGTATGTGGCCAAGGTTGACCGGATCAGGGAACTGATCCCTGATTGTGGCTTGTCCACAGATATGATCACCGGGTTCTGTACTGAGACTGAGGAAGACCACCGGCAGTCCCTCAGTTTGATGGAATATTGCCGGTACGACCTGGCCTATATGTACTTTTATAGTGAGAGGCCAGGCACCCTGGCAGAAAGAAGGTTTGAGGATGATATTCCACCTGAAGTTAAGAAACGGAGATTACAGGAGATCATTGACCTGCACCGTATTCATTCGCTCGAAAGCATGCAAAAGGACGTGGGTAAGACATTTAAGGTACTGATAGAGGGACATTCCAAAAAAAGCGATGCTGATCTGTTTGGAAGGAATGATCAGAATAAAGTAGTGGTATTTCCCAAAGGGGATCACCAAAAAGGAGAATATGTTTATATAAAAGTCGAAAGCTGTACTTCAGGGACGCTCATCGGAAAGATAACTACCCCGTCCGTGAAGGAGAACCTACACTTTCAGCACAAAGCGTATTTAAAACAACAACAGAATATTCAATAAACCAGGTTTAGTCATTCAATATTGAAAATTAATTTTAATAATTATACCCAAAAGTTCCCCCGACCGGGAGCGGAGGGGGTTTAACTTAATATGGACTTACAAGCAATCAAGAACCGCTTCGGCATCATTGGAAACTCCCCGGCCCTCAACCATGCATTGAATGTGGCCGTACAGGTAGCTGCTACCGACCTGAGCGTACTCATCAACGGGGAAAGTGGTGTGGGCAAAGAAGTATTCTCCCAGATCATACATTCACTGAGTGC
>JANYAL010000122.1 GCA_025361325.1 Bacteroidota bacterium | reverse complement strand
GTATGCAGGCATCAATGAAATATACCAGGAACGAAAGGCCAAGGTCTTCGAACTGTTGCGGTTACTGGATTGCGAATACCGGGAATACCAGGCAGGTTTATTCGTATGGGCAAAGATCCCTGAACGCTTTTCTTCCGGTTTTGCATTGAGTGATGAGATACTTTACAACGCATACGTATTCATTACACCGGGCGGTATTTTCGGGAGTAATGGTGATAGGTATATAAGGGTAAGTCTATGCGGGAAACTGGACAGGTTTGAAGAAGCCATCAGGCGTTGCAGGTTGTTAGCAGGACAATAAAGCACTGGTGTTGTATTGCGATGACATAATCCTATTTCCTTTTGTTTACTTTTGGCATAAACTCTTATAATACGTTATGCAAAATATAATGCTCTTTCTTTTTTTCCTGAGCTTTTCAACGCTAACAAATGCACAGGCTCAGCAGCAGCAGCTGCAATACTCTTCAACCACCGAAGTAGTGACCCCGATCCATAAAGCGGATTTCAATAACGAAAATGCATGCCCGGAACGTAAACCGGGCGGCAACCCGCACATGGTAAACGGGTACCAGGTATTCACCGGTTCAACGGATGGCAACCGGCAGGTAGACCCACAGCTGGCGGTAGGCGGGGGCTATGTACTGGAAGCAACGAACAGCGGGCTCATTATATTCGACAAAAAAGGAAATTTTGTACAGGGCGTCTCACAGAAATGTTTCAATAACGGCATCGACCCCAAACTTTTCTTTGATGTGCAAAACAAAGTATTTGTGTTCGATCTTTGGTGGTATTACAACAAGCCAAAGACCAAACCAGTAAACATTGCCGTATCGGCCACCAGCAACCCCACAGGCGCATGGAACATCTATCCTGTATCCAGGACCGACGAAGTGGATGGCGGTGGTATAGGCTACAGCCGGAAATGGATCGCCTATTCCTACCCGGGCGGGGTGGACAACACTTTCATCATGCGGATGTCTGATGCTATTGCCGGTAAACCCGCCACGATCTATCATTTCAAGGGGAGCCTTGGTCATCCTGTTTGTACACAGGATGCAATGGACGACCTGTATTTTGTGGATATCGACAGTAGCAGCATTGTGATCCGTAAAGTAACACAGGATTCTAAAGGCCAGCCCTACTGCATAACCGTATCGGAACGTCCCCACCGGCTAACCTATATTGATTACCCGCCTCCTGCTCCCCAGAAGGGAACCACCATAAAAGTGGCCAGCGGCGACCGGAATCCCAAGAACATCGTCTTTCAGAATGGCTTTATCTGGTTCTCGCAGGCCGTTAATTGTGAGAACCGCTCCGCCGTACAATGGCACCAGGTAAACCCGGCAACAGCTAAGATCATTCAGAGCGGTCTGATCCGGAGCGATACCAGCAGTTATATCCAGACCACCATCGCCGTCAATAAAAAGAATGATGTTCTGATCGGTTTCCAGGAGGTGAATGAGAACATGTATATTAGTCCCAGGTTTGCCTGGAGGCTGGCAAAGGATAAGCCGGGTACCATAAAGGGTATCGTACATGCGGGTGAAGGCAGGGGGGCTACAGAAGGAGAATCCTGGGGCGACTACAGCGGATCTGTTATCGACGGCGATAATCTGCTCGACCTGTGGACCATACAAAGCATTGCCAATTTGAAAGGCAGGGGGGAGACGGCCATTGTGAAAGTGCCATTCAAAAACTAAGCGACCAGGGATACCCATGCGCTGTAGAAATGACAGGGTCAATTGTCCCTATACTGTAAAAACAAGGTAACTGGAAAAAAGAATAAGCCGGAGAAAAGTATAAAACTACAACTTATGAAAAAGCTGATCTGCATCATCAGTTTGGGATTTTTTACCAGCACCCTCCCCGCACAGGATATAAAATATATATCGGGCAACGATTCCTGGAATGCCGACTCCCTGGGCAACCACCGGGCCATAGTTGTATATAACGGAAACGGCAAACTGGCCAGGGTGGTCATTCCCTGGCGGAGGCATGACAACGAACCGCAAGAGAAGCGCATCATCGTGCAGGATGCAAAGACGGGCAGTAAAATAACCAATGTAAAGACACGCATCATCAATAATGAAACCGGCGAGCTGCTCTTTGAACCGGTATCCGGCAAGGGCAGTTATTATGTTTATTATATGCCGTATAAAAATGAAGGTCGTTCCAATTATCCCAAAGGGGTGTACCTCAAGGCAGAGAATACCGCTGCCGAAAGCTGGCTTCAATCCCTCCAAGCTGATATACCGGTCAATACTTTCGTGCAGGAGATACAGGCCATCAATGATTTCAACAGTTTCTATCCCATGGAACTGATCGCTACAGCGGCTGAGGTGTCGGCCCTGGTGGATAAGAACGCAGGCAGCAATTTCCTTGTGTTCCCCGAAGAAAGGAACTTCCCCATTAAGATGCGAAATTACATTCCTTATCGCTGGATACAGAAAGGAATGAGCACTTCATTCACGGGCAAGGCCAATCCCGGTGAATATTTTACTTTTCAAATGGGAATCTATGCTTTGCAGGACCTGCAGGACCTGAATATAACCTTTAGTGACCTGCGAGGCAGCAGATCTGCCCTGGTCCCCGGTGAAAAATTGACCTGTTTCAATACCGGGGGTATCGATTACACAGGTGCCCCTTTCAGTAAACAGGTCTCCGTTCCAAAACAGCAGGTACAGCCTATGTGGTGTGGTATTGATGTTCCGCAAAACACAGCTCCCGGGGAATACAAAGGAAAGGCCTTTATTGCGGTGAAAGGAGGGTCCCCTAAAACGATCGACATCATATTAACAGTGAGCAACAGGTCATCGCCGGATGGCGGAACCAGTGAACCCCGTGAGCAGTCGAGGCTGAAATGGCTTAATTCCACACTGGCACAGGACAATAAAGTGATTGCTCCCTATACGCCACTGAAAGTGAATGGCAACACGATCAGCCTGCTGGGCCGGGAGCTGGAATTGAATAACGACGGTTTCCCCAAGCAGATACGTACCTTCTTTACGAAAGAAATGACCGGTTATAAGCAGCAGCCTAATAATATACTGGCCGCCCCGCTGCATTTTAATATATCGGAACCGGGGGGAGAAGAAATGCTCTGGCGAAACAGCGGCATCAAGTACACCCGGAAAGATTCAGGCACCGTTCAGTTCAAGGCCATCAATACCAGTGGCGACCTGCAGATGGAAGTGAGGGCAACGCTGGAATTTGACGGTTTTCTTTCCTATGAGGTGAAACTCACAGCCCTTAGTGATTTTGTGCTGAAAGAGATCGCCATGCAGATACCCTTCACAAAAGACGCATCGAAGTATATGATGGGACTTGGTCAGAAAGGCGGTTACCGCCCCGACCATTTCAACTGGAAATGGGACGTGGCCAGCAAGAACCAGGATGGTGCCTGGATAGGCAATGTACAGGCGGGATTACAGTTCTCGCTACGGGACGAGAATTATGTACGCCCCCTGAATACCAATTTCTATTTACAGAAACCACTGCTGCTGCCAGCATCCTGGGCTAATGGCAAGTTAGGCGGTATCAATATCAGCGAAGAGAAAGATGCCGTGGTGGTCAATAATTACAGCGGGGAACGTACCCTGAAGAAAGGGGAAGTGCTGTATTACAATTTCAACCTGCTCATCACACCCTTTCATACCCTCAACACCGATTTCCAGTGGAGCACCCGTTTCTATCATAAATATGAAAGCATCGACACCATCCGGGCAAGCAGCGCCACCGTTGCTAATATCCATCACGCTACACCCGTAAACCCCTGGCTCAATTACCCGTTCATCGAATACAGGAAACTGAAAACATATATCGATGAAGCGCACCGGAAGGGCATCAAAGTGAAGATCTATAATACGGTGCGCGAATTATCCAACCATGCCTATGAAACTTTTGCCCTGCGCAGCCTGGGGCACGAGATCTATTCCACCGGCAAGGGTGGCGGAAATCCCTGGCTGCAGGAACATGTGGGTGATGATTATATCGCAGCCTGGTATGTACCTGAACTGAAGGATGCAGCCATCGTGAACAGCGGTATGAGCCGCTGGCATAATTATTATGTGGAAGGTATGAATTGGCTGGTACGCCATACCGGTATAGATGGTATTTACCTCGATGACGTGGCCTTCGACCGCATCACCATGAAACGGATCAAAAGGGTATTGACCAGCGAAGGGCACCCCGGCATCATTGACCTGCATTCGGCCAACCAGTATAACCGCAACGACGGGTTCAACAACAGCGCCAACCTGTATATGGAGCATTTTCCTTATCTCAGCCGCCTGTGGTTCGGTGAATATTTTGATTACGAGAAGAATGGCCCTGATTTTTTCCTCACCGAAGTAAGCGGTATCCCTTTCGGCCTGATGGGCGAGATGCTGCAAAATGGCGGCAATCCCTGGCGGGGGATGATTTATGGTATGACGAACCGCTATCCCTGGGATGAGCATGCCGACCCGCGTGCGATATGGAAGGCCTGGGATGCTTTCGGTATGCAGGGTACCTCCATGATCGGTTACTGGAGCGATGATTGCCCGGTTAAAACAGATCATGAAGATGTCCTTGCTACCGTGTATAAAAAGAAGGGTGCAGCCCTGGTTGCCATTGCCAGCTGGGCCAATGAGAATACCTCTGTGCAGCTGAACATCGACTGGGCAAAGCTGGGCATTGATCCCCTAAAGGCCACCATCCGTGCAAAGTCCATCAAAAACTTTCAACCCGCAAAGACATTTACCGCGAATGAAAAAATACCCGTGGAAAAAGGTAAGGGATGGCTGCTAACGATCTCCAATTAAGGTGTCCGGCATCATCGTAAAACAGCCGGTGCGCATGCGTATCTCATACGCACCGGTTATTATTTTAATTTATCAATATTTCAAAGAGCTTTTTCTTCTGTATGGTTTCAGGCCCGGCTACAGCCCCAAAATCACCGGGGCAGGGGTTCCTGCATCACAAGAAGTTTTTTCAACTGATCAAGTCATCCGCAGATCCGCAAATTTGTAGTTCTGCAGATCTGTTTTGCAAACATACGAACCAAAAAAAGCAGGTGTATCAACCCTGTCGTATTTGGCGGAATTGGCGGGGGAACCTTTTTAAAAAAAGTTCTAATTTGAACCTGCTAAAAAACTACTTTGTTGCGGACAGGTTGTGTACAGCATGCCTACTGCATAGGGAAAGCATGCAGATTTCTGCAACCAGTACACATGCTGAAGGCATGCTGATAGGAACCTGGTGCCTGCCGAACCGGATGACCTGCCGGGGGATACCGGGTATGGGATGAGGGATACTGCCCGCCCGGATGACCCGTTCGGACAGGCATAAGCAGTACATGATCTGAACTTCTTTCACATATCACCATTCACTATGCGCCAAATCTCAAAATCATCTTATTTCTTGAATTAATAGTACCTTAATTGTTTATTACATCAATCCATTAATTTAACGGGTATGCATACAATCATAGCATCCTATTTCAAACGATCTTTCCTGTTATTGTTTACTGCAGCCTGCTGGTCTTTACCGGGCAAAGCGCAGCAGCATATTAATATAGATGCGGGCTGGAAATTCCATTTTGGCCATGCAACCAATCCGGAAAAGGATTTCAATTATGGCATTGCCAATATCTTTTCCAAATCCGGTGCGGCATCCCATACCGCCATCGATCCCTCATTCAACGACAATACCTGGCGTACCCTGAACCTGCCGCACGACTGGGCGGTGGAGCTGCCCTTTGTGAACACACCAAGTTTCGACGTGGAATCGCATGGCTTTAAACCGGTGGGGGGCCTGTTCCCGGAAACGAGTATTGGCTGGTACCGTAAACATTTTGTTATATCCGCTGCAGATTCCGGCACCCGTTTCCAGGTACAGTTCGACGGGATATTCCGGAATGCCAGTATCTGGCTCAACGGCTTTTATGTGGGCAATAACCTGAGTGGCTATATGGGTGCAAGCTATGATGTAACAGACTTTGTGCGGTTCAACAAAGACAATGTGCTGGTGGTACGGGTGGATGCCACCCAATATGAAGGCTGGTTCTATGAGGGTGCCGGCATCTACCGTCATGTGTGGCTGAATCAATTTGATAACCTGCATGTGCCGTCGGGCGGACTGTTCGTGTATTCCGAAGTACAGGACAAAACGGCCATGGTACATGTGGAAACAACCGTGGAGAACAGGAACTATGCAACGGCGGACTGTTCGGTCTGGTCCTATATAACAGACCGGGATGGAAAGGAGATCGCAAGAACCAAAGAACAACCGCTTTCGATCGCTATGGATCAAAACGGTACCATCAAACAGAAGTTAACAGTCCCTGACCCGGTACTATGGTCGCTTGAGAATCCTTATCTGTATCGTGTAGTGTCTGTCGTTAGGTCGGGCAACAGGGTGGTGGATGTGGCAAAAACAAGAATGGGTATCCGTACCCTGCGTTTCGACGCCACCAGTGGCTTTTTCCTCAATGGTACGCATGTAAAAATATACGGCACCTGCAATCACCAGGACCATGCCGGCGTTGGCAGTGCTATACCCGATCCACTGCAATACTACCGTATCCGGCTGTTGAAGAATATGGGCGTGAATGCCTGTCGCACCAGCCATAATCCGCCCACGCCTGCATTCCTGGAAGCCTGCGACAGCCTGGGCATGCTGGTGCTGGACGAGAACCGTTTGCTGAACAGCAGTACGGAGAACCTGGGCCAATTTGAACGGATGATCCTGCGCGACAGGAATCATCCTTCTGTTTTCCTCTGGTCAATCGGCAACGAGGAAGGCTGGATACAAACCAACAGTTATGGTAAACGCATAGCACAGACGCTTTTGGCGAAGCAGCGTGAACTGGATCCCACGCGCACCAGCACCTATGCTGCGGATGTGGCCAATGAATTCCCCGGCGTGAATGAAGTGATCCCGGTACGTGGTTTCAATTATCGTCAGGAGGGGGCAGCCGATTATCATCGCGATCATCCCGGTCAGCCCATCATCGGTACCGAGATGGGAAGTACAGTCACCACCCGGGGTATCTATGAAAAGGACAGCATACGGGGCTATGTGCCCGACCAGGATATCACAGCACCCTGGTGGGCCAGTACAGCAGAGACCTGGTGGAAGCTGGCTGAACCCAATGATTACTGGATAGGCGGATTTGTGTGGACGGGTTTTGATTACCGCGGTGAACCAACGCCCTTTCACTGGCCCAATATCAATTCGCATTTCGGCATCATGGACATGTGCGGTTTCCCCAAGAACATCTATTACTATTACCAGAGCTGGTGGACCAACAAAGATGTATTGCACATATCCCCGCACTGGAACTGGCGTGATAAACGGGGTAAGCCCATCGATGTGTGGGTGAATACAAATGCCGATGACGTGGAATTGTTCCTTAACGGGAAGAGCCAGGGTAAGAAAGATATGCCACGCAATGGACATTTGCAGTGGACTGTAAACTATGAACCCGGTAAGCTGGAAGCGGTAGCCTATAAAAAAGGAAGAAAATTAACGGCAAAAGTGGAGACCACCGGTACACCAACAGAAGTGGTGATGACACCCTACAAGACCACCCTGCTTGCCGATGGAAATGATATCAGCGTGATCAATCTGAGCGTAGTGGATCGTGAAGGGCGTGAAGTGCCTGATGCAGACAATATGGTACGGTTCGTTATTTCCGGTCCGGGCAGGATCATCGGGGTGGGCAATGGCGATCCCAGCAGCCATGAACCGGATAAATGTGTTGATGGAGACTGGAAAAGAAGTTTATTCAATGGCAAATGCCAGGTAATTGTGCAGTCTAACAACGAGGCAGGTACCATTCATTTGGAAGCGAAGGGGGTGGGACTGTTCACCGGGTCTACGGATATCGTAACAGTTGCACCCGGCAGTGTTGCTTCTGTTACTATTGATAAGGATTATTTACTGACTGGTGAGGCTGCCAGGCCACGGGAGGCCACGAAGATGCTGGGCGCCGATATCTCCTTTTTGCCGCAACTGGAGGAGCAGGGGAGGAAATTCTCGGACGGCGGCGTACAGAAAGACCCGCTACTGATCATGAAAGATCATGGCTTCAATTATATCCGCCTGCGTATCTTCAATGATCCCGCCCGCGACAGCGGCTATTCGCCGAAGAAAGGTTTCTGCGACCTGGCCCAAACCAAACTTATGGCAAAGCGTATCAAGGCGGCGGGCATGAAATTCCTGCTCGATTTCCATTACAGTGATTACTGGGCAGATCCGGGCAAGCAGTATGAACCCGCAGCCTGGCGTAACCTGTCTTTTACGGAGCTGAAAAAGAGACTGTATGAATATACAAAGATGGTGATCCGTGAACTGAAGGACCAGGGCACCGCGCCGGATATGGTGCAGGTAGGGAACGAGATCAATCACGGTATGGTATGGCCTGAGGGAAGTATCAGCCATGTAGATAGTTTAGCGCAGCTCATTTCAGCAGGTATTGCCGGTGTGAAGGCGGCCGATCCTTCCATTGTTATCATGTTGCATATCGCCCTGGGCGGGCAGAATGAAGAGTCTGTTTTCTTCATTGACCAAATGCTGGCCCGCAAAGTGCCATTCGATGTGATCGGGCTTTCCTATTACCCCAAATGGCATGGCACGCTGGATGACCTGCGGGACAATCTGAACGACCTGTTGCGCAGGTATCATAAGGACCTGATGGTAGTGGAATACTCGGCCCGCAAGGAAGAAGTGAACCGGATCGTGTTCGGCCTGCCGGGTAATAAGGGCAAGGGCACCTGCATCTGGGAGCCCCTGAGCACCTGGGAATCCATCTTTGACAGGGATGGTAAGGCAAATGATTATATGGGGATGTATGATACCTTCAGCAAACAATACCTCAGCGGGAATGAAAAAAAACAGCCTGACTGAAACATGGATGATTCTTTGAAAGGGATTTTTGAATAGTTATGACGTTCTGTAACCTTCCCCGTTTCATTTGAGTCTAATTTTGTACTGTCTTAAAAACAGGGAAGGTTACAATGCAACCCAGCCTGTTTACCCATTGGAGTGTATGCCCAGCTTACTAATT
>JANYAL010000118.1 GCA_025361325.1 Bacteroidota bacterium | reverse complement strand
GCACTCATGATTTTCAGGTAATCATAATCCCACATAACGAATGCCGTGCCATTGTTTGCCCTTAGGTGGTCATAGAGTTCACCTTTACCTTTACGGACGCCTTCTATGCCTCCAAAACCTTCCAGGTGGGCTTTACCGCAGTTGGTGATGATACCGTGGGTTGGAAGGGTATAACGGCAATATGCCTCAATTTCCTTTTGATGATTGGCACCCATTTCAATAAGGGCTATTTCGGCATCATCCCTGATCTTCAGCAGGGTAAGTGGTATTCCGATATGATTGTTGAGGTTTCCCTGTGTAGTATATGTTTTAAAGGTTGATGACAGCACTTCATGTACGAGTTCTTTGGTCGTTGTCTTTCCGTTGCTACCGGTTATGGCGATAATCGGAATATTGAAATGCAGGCGGTGATGTTTTGCAAGCTGCTGTAAAGCGTCCAGTACGTCGTCGACCTGGATGATCCTGTTATTTGGCGGGCCGGAATATTCGTCCACCACGGCAAATGCAGCACCCCTATCCAATGCCTGAAGGGCAAAGTGATTGGCATTAAAATTCGGCCCTTTCAGGGCAAAGAAGAGGTCCCCTTGTTGTAATTTCCTGGTGTCGGTCTGAACTGACGGGTGAGCCAGGTAAAGATCGTATATCTCATGTATGAGCATGAAACAAAATTAAAGTAGAAGGAGGTAAAAATAAAGTATAAAAAAACCTCCCGGATTATCCGGGAGGCGATTAAATATTTTCAGTTGTATTATTTGCTCTTCTTACTGCTTTTGCGGGAATTCTGTTTGCGCTTTGAAAAGTTATTTCCTTCTTTGAACCCTGGCCCTTCAGGAGGTCCTAAATAGGTTTGGGCGCAACGGAAACCAACTGTGCTGGCACCCTGGTCTTCCTCCATAAAACGACGTGTACCCGGGGACAACCAGTAAGGTCTGTCGTTCCAGCTACCACCTTTGATAACCCTGGACTTATTACTGATCAAGGAGGATATCCCATAACCATAATATACCCCACTTGCAGAATCACCATCGAGGAAGTTGATTACATTGTTGTGCTGATAATTTCTGCGGTTTTTAACTTCCTCATCAGAGATGTCGGTTTTTTTCAGCCGCCCCATACTATCTCTTTCATATTCACCTGCTGATGTTTTGTAATATTTCTGGAATTTATTACCACGGAAATAGTTAAAATCCTCTCCGTCTGTTGGGGTCATTGGCCTGTAGACATCGGCAACCCACTCACTTACATTTCCACTCATGTTATATAGTCCAAAAGCATTGGGGTAAAATGATTTTACATTTCCTGGTATGGCGGCACGGTCATTTAATCCTCCGGCAACACCCATATTATCACCGCTTCCACGTTTAAAGTTAGCCAGGAATCTACCTTGCCAACTTCCGCGTCGGTTATCCCGTAAACCATTGGGATTGTTGCTCCAAGAATATATTTGCTGGTTGGAAAATAATTCCTCACCTGATTTACCTTCTTTAAGTCTGGGCGAAGGGTTTTGTGCAAGCATTCCATAAGCTGCATATTCCCATTCTGCCTCTGTGGGCAAGCGGTAACCCATATTCAAGATTCCGTCTTCAAGCCGTACTGTTCCTCTGGGTTTACCATTAACATCTTTGATATCGGATTTCTTGGGTTTTGTTTTTCCCTGAATCATGTCTGGGGCCATTAAATAGGTTTCTGTATTAAAGGAACCTTCGGCACCTGCTCCTTTCATCTCCTTTTTTATGGCATCTTTTTTCAGATATCCTTTGTTCTTCAGATTTAATTCATTTACCCTGTCGGTTCTCCAGATACAAAAATCGTGGGCTTGTAGCCAGTTGACCCCCACTACCGGGTAATAATTATAGGATGGGTACCGGAAATAATATTCAACGTAGGGTTCATTGTATGCCAGTTCAGCACGCCATACCAATGTATCAGGCAATGCCTTTCTGAGAATGTTGGAATCATTTGTAAAGGTATTCTCCAGCCAATAGAGGTATTCTCGGTAATGCACATTTGCAACTTCGGTTTCATCTATGAAAAAAGAAGGAACCGTTACACGACGGGGTATATTATTCCAGTCACCCATTACATCCTCGTCTTTGGCACCCATTACAAAAGAGCCACCCTGAACAAAGACCAATCCCGGACCGGCCTTGGGATATTTAATCTTGGAAACATGGAAATTACCCATATTTTTATCGTCATAGTTCCATCCGGTGACTGAAGATTTGCTGGGTCTTTTTCCAAACAATTTACCGTTCTTGCAGGCACTAATTGAAATTGCCAAAAGCCCAATGATGATCAGATTCTTACCCAATGATAATTTTTGCATGTGCATTCGTTTATCGAATTGTTTAACGAAAGGTTTTCTTTATTATTGTATATGAGGTTATAACAGGTTGCGAATATAAATACTTTAGATGACATTGAAATAACTGAGCAACTTTAATCGTATATTTAAATAAAATATCATTTATAAATTTAAGGTCTAAATTAGGTTTTTTATATCTGGTGTTCTTAGTACCCGGACCGAATATTTTGTTAAAGCCTGCAAGTTTTTTTTACTTGTTTTAACTTCACTTTCTGTCATTTTAAGTTGCTTTTCGGGAAATATTTTTTATTGACTTTTAGAAAGAAAGTTTCCATATTTGCGACTGTTTAGTACGGCATAATCTTAGATAATCCGGCGGTTTAAATTTTTTTAACTAGGGAAAGCAACGTATCAATAAAGTTGATTGTCTATAGATCTCTAACCCGATCAGGAAGAATTTGCTTATTTTCATATGAATAACCTGTAGGATACCGATGACAAGTCATTAGAACATGAGTATTATCGGGTTA
>JANYAL010000075.1 GCA_025361325.1 Bacteroidota bacterium | reverse complement strand
CAGCTATACGGATAATGGTACCCAGGTTGCCGGGGTCCTGGATGGTATCCAGTACGAGGGTAAGTTTTCCTGTACAATTGATTGGGTCATCTCCGTGTTGTTTGGCAAACACGGCGAGTACATGATTGGGCGTGCTCAGGGCAGAAATCTTTTCCAGTTCAAAATCGGCAACTTCCGTAAATACTGTTTGTGGATGAGCTTCGGGTAAACGCAGGTGTTCTGATAACCAGTCCTTTTGTGCAAATACCTCCCGGCATGCATATTTTCCGCCTTTCAGCAAATCCAGGACTACTTTAGGTCCCTCTGCAATGAAAAGCCCGTATTCATCCCTGAATTTTTTATGGTGTAAACTTTGAATATCTTTGGTATGTGATTTGCTTAACATTGCTCACTAAAATCATTTATGCCGATCTCTGCTTCTGATAAACTGTTTCGTACGGGATCTTACCGCTTATTAAATGTTGTTTTTTTATTGGCAGTACTTCTGGCCTCCTGCACCATTCCCCGGAAATATCAGAAAGACAGGCCATTTGTGACCAGGAACAAGATCGAAGTTACGGGAGGAAAATTTACCAGGGATGAAAGAACTGCTTTAAAACAAAGGCTGGGGGCACAGCTGGATGACAGTTCCATGGTGAGGGAGGTTACCAAATTCTTCTTCTTTCATTATTATACCCAGCCCGCAGCATACGACAGCACTTCAGCCGGCCAGTCAGCACGGAATATGCAGGCTTCCATGCTGCATCTGGGTTATTACAAGGCAAAGGCAACTTTCAAAGCAGATACGCTGTTCAGCAGCCGGCCGCCGCATGTGGAGGTTACCTATAATGTTGAGACAGGTAAGCCTACCCTGATCGATACCGTAAGTTACCTGATGCGGAAACCCGATATACAACAACTTACTTTAGAGAACATTAACAAAGGTCTGCTGCTCCGGGGTAATCCGGTGACCAAATCTGCTATATTGGGCGAGGTAAGCAGGTTGGTGGACCTTTACCGTAACAACGGCTATTACAAGTTGTCTTCCCAGGAAATACGGGTAAGGGGCGATACTACCACGGCTGCATTGACCACCATCACCGAGGATATCTTCGAGCGCTTGCGCTTACTGGCTGAAGCGCAAAAAAACAAAGACTCCCCCACCATCAAACTGGCTGTTGTATTGCTTACTCCCACCGACAGCAGCAAGACAAGGAAATACTATATCAACAATATCTACGTACTTCCGGATTACCAGCCCGGTGATTTGCTCAATGATCCCAAACTGGTAACACATGTTGTAAAGAAAAAAAATTGCGATACCTGCGAACCTGCCTTCACGGTGGTATACCATAAAAAATTATTCAGTACAGGTTTTCTGGCCAAAAATCTGTTGATTAAGCAGGGCGATATCTACCGGCAGGATGATTATTATAAGACACTGACCAGCTTTTCCAAGGCGGGTGTTTGGCAAAGTGTGAATATTCAGGTGCTGGAGATCCGATCACAGCCCGACAAGATAGACCTAATTGTACAACTGATACCCGATAAGAAATACGGTTTTGAAGCGGCAATAGAAGCAAGCTATTCAGCCAACAGTAATACCAATAATGCCACAGTTGCCAATGCCGGCAACCTGCTGGGTATTTCCGGCAACCTTTCTATACTGAACAGAAACGTCAACAAAGAGGCTATAAAAATGACCAATGCACTGCGGGCAGGTGTTGAACTGAATCTGAAGGCCGACAGCAATAATGTGAGGAACCTGATCAACTCCAATGAACTGAGTTTATCCAACAGCATCATCATCCCACGATTCACCTGGCCATTCAATCAGGTAGATCGCAAACAGTTCCTTGCTTCCGAGACATTCATCAATACCAACCTCTCCTATATCAAACGCATCAACCTCTTTGACCTGCAATCAGTGAATTTTGCAATAGGTTTCGACTGGGTCAAAAGCGCCAAACTACCCGGAAGACCCAACCGGCAATGGGTATGGAAGCCGATCAATTTTGAATTTAATAATCTTTACAACCGTACTGCTTTATTCGACTCAACCCTGAAGGCCAATCCTTTTCTTAAATACTCCTTTAACTCTGCACTGGTGGCTGGGTTCGGACTGGGGTCTTTGGGATATTCCACCACCTATGTCAACCCAAAGAAGACCAACCACCAGCATACAATAAAACTGAACCTGGAAGAATCAGGGCTGATACTGGGAAGAGTGGGTTTACTTAAGAACTACCTCAGGCAGTTCATCAAGACGAGTGCTGAATATACATTTTCAGTCAGTAAGCCAAAATCTGCTTTTGTTACACGCTTCTTTGCAGGTATAGGCATTCCGTTTAAGAAGGATACAACATTGCCTTTCTTCAAACAGTATTTTGGCGGAGGCAGCAACAGCATGCGTGGCTGGCCGGTACGTGGAATTGGCAGGGGTTCACAACCGTTGAGTCCTTTTGGAAGCAATTCGTTCAATGACCGTACTGGTGATATACAGTTGGAAGGCAATTTTGAATACCGTTACGATATTGCCCAGCTCATCCCCAATTCCCTGGTTTTGAAAGGGGCCTTGTTCCTGGATGCAGGAAATGTATGGAACCTGCGAAATTCAAAACCTGGCGGGGGACCCGACAGTGCTCAATTCATGTTCAAGAACCTGTATAAGGAATTAGGGATTGATGTAGGTACAGGGTTCCGGCTCGACTTCAATTACTTTATCCTACGGTTCGACCTGGGATTTCGAGTAAAACGCCCCGACATCAGTACTGACTATGGATGGCTGTTGCCGGATATTAATTTCAATAATCTCTTCAAAAGAGGTGAGCTTGTTCCCGACCCTGCCAACCTGGGCAAGACAAAGAATGATGACCGATACAGGAAATGGCGGTACGAGAATTTCAACTTCACGATTGGGATAAGTTACCCGTTCTAGTTTTTAGGTCAGATATATATACTCCATTATTTTATTATACGGACCTTACAGTATTACACGAATGAGAAGTTATACCAGGCAATTCGTTTTATATAACAAACTCCCTGTAAAAACATTTAGCTTACCCGTTTTTCATTGTAGAAAATTATCGTAATGTTGCCTCGAAACCTTCCATGCCCATCGCATCTTCTACCAGGAATTCACCGATCCGGGTACGGCATAAACTGAACAGGTAGGCACCACATCCAAGGGCCTTGCCAAAATCATTTGCCAGACTGCGTATATAGGTGCCGGTGGAGCAGACGACCCTGAACCTAACGACCGGTAGTTCAGCGGATGTGATTTCGAATGACCGTATACATATCCTTCTTGGTTCCCTTTGCACATAGATTCCTCTCCTGGCCAGTTTATACAGGGCAACTCCGTCTTTTTTTATGGCAGAAAATGCAGGAGGCAGCTGGTCAATCTCACCGGTGAATTGAACAGTAGCCGCATGTATCTGTTCCACTGTCACTGTCGAATGATCACCTGATATTTCCGGTTCTGATTCAAGGTCGTAGGTAGGGGTTACAGCACCTAGAATGAAAGTGCCGGTATATTCTTTTTCACGGGCCATATATTCATTGATCTTTTTGGTGGATTTGCCCGTACATACGATCAACAGGCCCGTGGCCATGGGGTCGAGCGTACCGGCGTGACCTATCTTTTTGATCTGAATGAGGCTCCTCATCTTTCGTACCACATCAAAGGAGGTCCAGTGAAGGGGTTTGTTGATGAGGATTGTGACGCCTCCCAGAAACTTTTCCTGCAATACCTTATCTACCGGTATCCGCTCTTTCCGTTCCAGCGGTACAGGCACTTCTCCTGCTTCTACCAGTTTGTTGGTATAGCGCTGACGGTATGTTGCTTTACGGGACATCTAAGGGTTCAAAGTTAAAGATTGAAGGGTAAAAGTTTTAAACGTGAAAGTTTTTCTTTTACGTAAAGAAAAGGAATAATATTCTAAATTGGGGGTCAGAAATAACTTTCAACTTTCGATCTTAGGCTACATGGCCTGCTGCGTCTTCAACTCCAGATATTTGTTCACGGCATTGATGGTCAGTTTTTCAGGCGGGGTGAGAATGGAGAGTATGCCGTATTTCTTTAATTCCTTGACAATAAGCCGTTTTTCGAATTCGAATTTCTCAGCAATGGTCTTGATATAAACATCCTCGATATTCTCCGCATCCAGCCCCGATAACTGGTGTAGTTCCGTATTCTCAAAGAAAACAACCAACAGCAGGTGATGCCTGGCAATGGACCGCAGGTAATTCAGCTGGCGTCGTAATCCAGATAAGGATTCAAAATTGGTATATAGTACCAGCAGGCTCCGGTGTTTGATACGGTTGCGGATCTGCATGTACAGCATCTCATAATCGCTTTCCAGAAATGCGGTTTGCTGATTATACAGCAGCTGCAGGATATTCTCTCGCTGAATAGGTTTCCGATCAGCCGCAAGTAGGGAACCCAACTTATTGGAAAAGGTGAGCACCCCTACCCTGTCCTGTTTTTGAAGGCAAACGTTGGCCAGTACCAACGCACTATTCACCGCGTAATCAAGGAGTGTCAGCTCGCCAAAAGGCATCTTCATCAGGCGGCCTTTGTCGATGATACAATACACCTGCTGAGAACGTTCATCCGTATAATTATTCACCATCAGCATACCCTTTCGGGCCGTTGCCTTCCAGTTAATTGTACGGTTGTCGTCGCCCCTTACATATTCCTTGATTTGTTCAAACTCCATACTATGCCCGATCTTCCGTAACCGGGTATTGCCAGCTTCGGTCTGAATAGTTGTCTGAGACAGCAATTCATATTTGCGCATTTGAATGAATGAAGGGAAAACGGAGACCGTGGTATCGGCTTCCGTATCATGACGACGTTTAATAAATCCAAGCTTGGAACGCAAATAGATGATTATACGTCCAAAGTGATATTCGCCGCGTTCCGTGGGCCTTACCGTATACCTAATGTTTTTTTGTTCCCCTGCCATAAGCCTTTGCTCAATCACCCAGTCGCGTTTCTGGAACTGAACAGGCAATTCATCAATCAGTTCCATATCAATACGGAAGGGAAATGTATTCCTGATCAGCAGGGAAATAACATTATCATCGCCGTTACTGAGGCGTTCGGCCATGATCCTCCTTGCAACAGGTTCCCGCTTAAAGGCGAAGAGGATGAAGTAATCAGTCATTACGAATAACACAAAACACCCTAGTAATACCTGTGGCAGTAATAAAAGTTGCGGATAAAAAAAAGAAACAATGTACAGGAAGATGCAGGATCCCATCATCATAAAAAACCTGTTCGTAAGATATACATCCAAAAACACCCTGTGCGCCAGGAATCTTAAAAACCCCATGTTGTATTTAGTTTAGATAAATTAGATTACCTGCATCCCCCCACTCTCCAATTCAATAATCGTCTAAGCAGCTTCAGTCCTGCAAAGAAATAAGGGTCTGCATTTACCAGCAACACATCGGCACATTTGCATATCTACCGCGGCACTTCAATCAACCGCAGTATATTATTGACCAGGTTATCAGCGGTTATCCCTTCCATTTCCTTTTCAGGGGTCAGTATCATCCGGTGGCGCAATACATGGGGCGCCATTTCCACGATATCCTCAGGTGATACAAAATCCCTCCCTTTCAATGCGGCATTGGCCTTGGCCGAACGCAGGATAGCCAGGGAGGCCCTGGGTGAAGCACCCAGGTAAAGCGAAGGGTTGTTCCTGGTTTCGTGTACAATCTTTGCGATAAAAACTACCAGTTTGGGTTCGATGATCACGGATTGTATGAGGCTGCGGTATTGCTGGATATCAAGGGGCGTCAGGATCTTTTGAACTTCTTCTAGCATCTGCATTTGAGTCTTGCCCTGCTGCCTGTCAAGTATAGCTATCTCTTCCTCCAGGGTGGGGTAATTAACCTCTATCTTGAATAAGAATCGGTCTAGCTGAGCTTCCGGCAAACGGTATGTACCCTCCTGTTCTATAGGATTCTGTGTGGCCAGAACGATAAAGGGAAAACGTATGAGATGGGTAATGCCGTCAACGGTCACCTGCCTTTCTTCCATCACTTCAAAGAGTGCAGCCTGTGTTTTTGCAGGGGCCCGGTTGATCTCATCAATCAGGATGATATTGCTGAATACAGGCCCGGCCTTAAAACTAAAATTCCCATCCTTGGGGTTGAATACAGAAGTGCCAATCACATCGCTGGGCATTAGGTCGGGAGTGAACTGGAGGCGCGAGAAATCCACATCTATGATCCTTGCCATCAGTTTTGCCGTCAGTGTCTTGGCCACCCCGGGTACCCCTTCTATCAGGATATGCCCGTCGCACAAAAGTCCGATCAGCAATAGGTCTACCATATCATGCTGGCCAATGATCACCTTCCCGATCTCCTCCCTGATGTCAAGGAGTGCCTTATTCAGCCTGCTAAGATCAATACGCTGTTCAAAAAGATTCTCTTCCATCTGTTGTTATTTTCAGTGAGTTGACCCTGTATGTAAATGCACGGTACAGTAATCATTTTATTCTTTTAAAGAAATCCTGTATCTGTTCGTTCAACGACAGGAGCTGGAAATCATCTGTCTCCATGGAATGACCAATCCGGTCAATGGCACGGTACAGTGACTCCACTTTACCATGTGGGACACCGCTTTTTCGGCTAAGTGTATCAATAAAATCACCATTGATCAGGTAGGTGTTCAGAAAATATTTATTGCGAATGTACTCATTAAAATACGTGGTCATCTTTTCGGCAATATTTTTATTATCCTTTTTCTGCAGGTATAATCGCCCAATGGTTTCAGTAAAGGTAACGGTGGTGTTCTCATTGGGTTTTACCATTTCAATCACCCGTTGCCGGCGTTTTATTCCGAAAAGCACATACAACAACAGCATGGACAAGCTCAACCAGAAAGCCACAGCAAGCGGGGGGTGTTTCAGGATTTCACTCAAGGAACTGAATCCCCCGGAATCATTCCTGTTATTCATGGCCTCATCCTTTGACCGCAGCCGGGCATAATACGAATTCCAGTACACATGCTGGGGGTGGTCATTCATGTATCCGAAAGCATTCTCCAGGTAATGGTAATTATCATACTGCAACAGGAAATAATTACTAAATGTCCTGGGTTCGCAGTGCAAGAATATCCGCCCCTTGCCACGAAAGACAACTATGAAATCAGGGGCGCCAAAAGCACTGTAACCAAGCACTCGGGTGTCGGCAGGGTCAAACGAGGCAAATTTTGTGGTGAAGGGATAATAATAATAACGGTACATAGAGGTATCAGTTGAAATATGGGAATTGAACCTTATACCGGTACGTTTGTACAGAATACCATGCAATATATCGATATCAAGGTCGCTGAACACTTTGCAGCCTAGTTCATCCAACAGGTTGTGGTCGAAGGATTGGGCAGAAAAAAAGGCATCGTTCCCACGCTCTGCAAAGGCGATGATACTGTTCACATCCTCGTTCGTAGTATATAAGGTCTTCGCGATCGTTATATATACCCCCGATGTATCATCAATATTCTTCCAACTTTCCTCAAAATTCCTGCTTTCAGTATGAATACTATTGTGGAAGAACATTTCCCCGAGCTGGTGATAGGCAATATAAGCACCAAATGGCTTCTTGTCCGAGGCGTAATAGGTCTCGGTAAGCTTGGGGATCCGTTTCGCTGGAACAGCTGAGTCGCATCCATGCAAAAACAAGCATGCAGCAGATAGGTAAACCAGGTATGGTGTCTTTATATTCAATTACCGGAACGGATCTTCTGGCTGAACCCCAAAAACCGGGGCGCAAGTTTTATATAAATGGTCTTATCAATATTCATTTCACCATACCATACATATTCATAATGGAGGGTAAGCGCAGAAAAATCATTCTGAAATTTACGCTGGGTTATCTCCCGTACATACTGGAAATTGGTCTTATCGGCAGCCAGTTCAATGAGTTTCAATGCTCCCAGGTCTTTAAGTGTCTGCAGGTAATGGTAACGTATTGCCAACCTGTAATTACCGCTTTGCAACGCCCCGCTGATCTTGCTGGTAAGTTCATTTTCACCGGTCACTTCGTCTTCCTCCTCCAGTATCTCTTTTCTTTTAAATGATTTGGAATTCCGGGCAAAGAATCCTTCTGCTAAGAACAACCGGTACAGAATGAAAAGAATGAATAAAATAGCAACTCCCCAAAAGAATATTTTTGTTTCCGGGGAAGCCAA
This sequence comes from Bacteroidota bacterium, assembly GCA_025361325.1. GTDB lineage: Bacteria > Bacteroidota > Bacteroidia > Chitinophagales > Chitinophagaceae > Ferruginibacter. The sequence goes on along the minus strand of JANYAL010000075.1, from coordinate 1,092 downwards.
CAACCTGTCAAGCCAACCCGGACCGGCCATGGAAGTGGTTTCCCTGTTCATTGCATCCTTTTGCTGTTTATCCACCAGTAAACTGTCCATATAAGCAGCATAAGCAAAATCCCTGGTTTGTTTCCAGTTCGCTATGGTATCAGCAGATACTAGCAGGGGTTTATAGTAAAGGGAAGTGTCCGGGATAGGTGCAAGATGTTCACGTATTAGCGCTGAATCCCCTTCCTGCCCGATCACATTGTTCGCATTGACGGATAACGTATCATGATTATCCTGGGCATGCGATCCGGCAATACCAGTGAATATCATCAACCATATAAGGATATATTTACGCATCTCCCTTTTTCAGCCTGTTGATGATTCCATCATCCTGGACATAATAACCTTTCTTATGCAAACGGATGGGAAGAATGACAAAATACCAGACGATAAAGGTCAGTGATGCGGCCAGTATCAGTATGCTCACCCATACCGGCATGCCGGCATTCACACCTTTTTCAAAGGTCTGGCTCATCAGGTGGGTGACATAGCTTTCAAAAAAGGCAGCAATAATAAACACAGGGATCAGGCAGATCAGGACCTTGGCGGCATCTTTGGCGCCTTTTCGGAAAGCCACCATTCGCCTATAGGTGCCGGGGAAGAGGATGCTGTGTGCCAGTATGAAACCCGCTGTGGAGGCGAGAATGATAGCAGAGATCTCCAGGGTTCCATGTATCCAGATCACCAGCACAGACTGAAGGCCCAACCCTTTTGCATAGAACATATACTGGAATGCACCCAGCATAATGCCATTGCTCCACATCAGCCGCAGTGTCAGGTAACCAAGGGTGAATCCGCCAATGAAGGTAAAGAAAGCTACTTTGATATTATTAAAACCGATACGTACAAACATAGAGAACGGGTTATCATCTTTATATACACCAAAGGGATCTCCTTTGGTAATATTCTCTTCGGTCATGTCAACATAGTTATCGCCCAATATGCCCCGTATGAAACCTTCATTGAACCTGGAGGATAAAAAACCAATGCCTACACAGATCAGGAACACAACAGTGGTAAACAGGAAGATACGGTGATACCTCCTAAACAGGA
>JANYAL010000036.1 GCA_025361325.1 Bacteroidota bacterium | reverse complement strand
CTTATGTAGATAACCTGAATAAAGTCATTGCCGGAACGGAACATGAGCATAAGACCATCGAGCAACTGGTTGCCGCAGCCGGCAGTATCAGCGCGGCGGTACGAAATAACGGTGGAGGGCACTGGAACCACAGTTTTTTCTGGGAGAGCCTGGCGCCACATGCCACTGCTGCCCCATCGGGCAAACTGGCTGAAGCCATCAACGGGGCATTCGGCACATTCGATGCTTTCAAGGAAAAATTTAATGCGGCGGGCATGACCCGCTTTGGAAGCGGATGGGCCTGGCTTATCCTTAAAGATGGTAAGCTGGAAGTGAGTTCCACGCCCAACCAGGATAACCCGCTGATGGATGTGTCAGAAGTGAAAGGCACCCCCATCCTGGGCTGCGATGTCTGGGAGCACGCCTATTATCTGCATTACCAGAATCGCCGTGCAGATTACCTGAATGCATTCTGGAATATTGTGAACTGGGACAAAGTGGCCAGTCGTATTTAATAACTTTCTTCTTTAACAGGAAATAAAGCTGCAATTTCATTGCAGCTTTATTATTAAAGCGATGATCCCCGGTTTGAATCAATCCGGGGAAAAGTGATTATTGTGGAGAAGACGCTCCTGTGTATCAAGGAACTGGATCGTAACCATTCCCTCCCCAGGGGTGACAACGGGCCAGCCGCCTAAACATTAGCCAAAGGCCTTTGATTGGACCATATTTTTTCAGGGCCTCTACCGCGTATTGTGAGCAGGTGGGCGTAAAACGGCATTTGGGGCCGATCCATGGGGAGATGATCCACTGGTACAGTTTGATCAGGAGTATAATGGGAGAACTAAGTATCAGCAGGAGTGTTCTCATCGGTAATTTTTATTAGTCTTTTACATGCTGCTGTTATCCTGGCATATACATGTCGGTATTCCGGCAATGTACTACCGGTATAAATAAAAAAAACAGCCAGTTGCCGCTTTGCCTGTTTCAGACTGCCGATCAAAGGATCCTTTTGCAGCCGGTATGCTTCCCGCATTAGCCTTTTAATGCGGTTCCTGTCAACTGCGGATTTAAAATTCCTGGTGCTGGCCCCAAAGCCCGCCTCCAATACTTCACCCGGTTTTTCCAGCATTAACCAAAATACCTTTATTGGGAAAACAGAAAAGGAATGGCCCGTACTGAACAAATGCTCAATGGTTTTTCGGCTTTTAAGCCGTTCTTCCTTTCTAAGTGTGTATCGCCTGGGTTGCTCCAATCATCAAAATTAAAAAGTCCTGCCGGATAGCAGGACTGGATTATGTGAAGAGGGTCTTGTATCAGAATCCCTGCTGTTTATTTCTTATCGCCATGTTCGCTGGAAACGGTCAGTTTATGCCGTCCTTTCCTTCTGCGACTGGCCAGTACTTTTCGTCCATTGGCAGTTTGCATGCGCTGGCGAAAGCCATGCACGGATTTCCTGCGGCGTTTATGCGGTTGATAGGTTCTTTTTTTACCTGGCATCTGATTGAGTTTTTCCTTTTACAAATAAATTACCGGAATCCATTTTTCGTTACACGCAGCAGGGCACCATCCCTGTTGTTTGTGAAAGGACGGCAAAGGTAAGGGGAAAATCGGAATTAGAGGTTCCTTAACACAGTTTTTTTGTGGTCAAATATCCAAATGGGTGGAATTGACCGGTTTTCCAAAGAAAGTTAGGGCATGGGTGTCAAAATCTGCCGTTGAATCAGTTGTATAAAAGCGGGTATCCCCTTTTTTACTGCAATCTTCATCTATCTCTGGATGACGCAGGAGGTATTGGTGAAGGCTGTTTGCCACGATCTCTCCCTGCGATAAAACGGTCATACTTACCGGCACAAATTTCCTGATCTTCTCCATCAATAGCGGGTAATGGGTACAGGCCAGCAAAAGCGTATCAATAGCTGGTGATTTCGAAAGGATATGGGTGATATGCTTTTCCACAAAATAATCAGCACCCGGAGAAAGGTGTTCATTATTCTCAACCAGTGGAACCCACATCGGGCATGCTTCCTGGTAAACATGCAGTGCAGGAAAGAATTTACGTATCTCAATGGGATATGATTCGGATATCACTGTACCCACTGTAGCCAGTATACCTACATGCCCGGTTTGGGTGAATTGTCCTATGATCTCAGTAGTGGGGCGAATAACACCGAGCACCCTTTTATCCGGGCCGAGCCCGGGAAGATCGTTCTTCTGTATGGTCCTCAGGGCTTTTGCAGAAGCTGTATTGCATGCCAGTATCACCAGGGTACAACCCTGGTCAAAAAACCACCTAACGCATTGCAGCGTATATTCATAGACCGTTTCAAAACTCCTGGTTCCATATGGGGATCTGGCATTATCACCCAGGTACAGATAATTGTATTGGGGAAGCTTGGCCTGGATCGCCTTCAAAACGGTCAAACCGCCATATCCGCTGTCGAATATCCCGATCGGCTGTTGTTTCATGCATCAAAAATAACAAAGCCTCCCCACTAAGAGGGAGGCTATTATTCCAAAAGAAGTTATATTAATTCGTTTTTCCCGGGATGGTAGTCTTAGGTGTTGTGTTCACCGGAGAATCTTTAATACCCAGTTTTGCCTTTACAAAAGGCAAGAGATCATCAGCTGGAGGAAAGACCAACAATACGTTTGTTGAGGCATCCAGTACATAATTATAGCCTTTTTCTTTGGCTACTTCCTTAATGGCATTGAAGGCTTTCTGGCGTACAGGAGCAATCTTTTCCTGTGCTTTCTGATTGATCTTTTCACCTGCGATCTGATTCCAGCTCTGTACCTGGTCTATCAGTTTGCGAAGTTCATCCCTTTTGATTTCTTTCATGGTAGGCGTCATCTTTGCAGAATCCTTAATGAAGGATGCTGCTTTTTCATCAGCGTCCTTTGCCATATCCTGACCCTGTTGTCCCAAAGAAGCCTGGTATTCTTTTATCTCTGCATCGATCTTTGCTGATTCCGGCATGGCCCCGATAAGCTGATCGGTGTCTATAAAACCGATCTTGTTCTGAGCTGAAGCACTAAAGAATCCCAGGGTCAACACTACTGCTGCTACGATTAATTTTTTCATTTTTGTTGTAAGATTTATGTTGTTTTAATTGTCTCGTTTATTAGGTCATCATTTTTCCAAATGATCTCTAGGATCTATTTTACACCCATATTTCTCAATACATCTTCGCTCCGGTCAAGTTTTGGGTCGGCAAAGATAACCGTAATTCCCTCACTTTTATCGAAAATGATATCAAATTGTTTTTCCACTGCGAGCTTCTGAACTGCGTTATAAACCTTGTCCTGTATAGGTTTAATCAGTTCCTGCCTTTTGCGGAACAGGTCACCTTCGAATCCGAAATGCTTTTTCTGCAAGTCGCGTAATTCCTTTTCCTTGTTGTACAGTTCATCTTCTCTTTTCTTTTTCAGTACATCGCTCAGCATGACCTGTTCAGCATCATAATCTTTGTACATTTTATCCAGTGCCGCCTGTTTCTGATCTATTTCCTGTTGCCATTGTTCGCTGAACTGATCAAGTTTTTTCTGGGCATCTTTATACTCCGGCAGTTTTCCGAGAATATACTTGGAGTCAATGACTGCCCAACGCTGGGCTGAACCCACCAGGGAGAAGATCATGAAGCAGGTAAGGAAAAGGATGGTCTTTTTCATTATTATGATTTTTAAACAATACACTTAAATAAGTCTCTATTCCGGTTCCTGTCCCAGCATAAAGGTGAATTTGGCAGCGCCCTTGAGTCCGCCGGTCTGGTTATACCGGTCAAACCCAATTCCATAATCAAACCCAAGCAGGCCAAACATGGGAAGGAAAAAACGCATCCCGATTCCGGCAGCCCGACGGAGTTTAAAGGGATTATAATCTTTAAAATCGTACCAGCCGTTAGCGGCTTCAAAAAATGCCAGCCCGTATATCGTGCTGCTGGCACTGGTGCTGAAAGGATAACGCATTTCCAGAGTATATTTATTGAAAATGGTAAAGAATTGTTTTGGAGTTATTCCTTCCGGGTTCACTTTGGGATCAGAACTTTCATATATGGGGTACCCACGCTGAGATATGATATCGTAACCCAATAATGCGAAGTTGTTACTCAAGCCGGCATCGCCGATCTGGAAACGTTCAAACGGAGATATTCCGAGGTCCCCATTGTATTTTCCAATAAATCCATATTTAGCCGCTGCCTTTAAAATAAATTGCTTGTTCTTTTCTGCACCCCGGGGTCTTCCGATCGGTGTGAACCATTCGCCGTTAAATCGCCATTTATGAAACTCAGGCAATTTATATTGATTTTCTGCGCCGGACTTGATACCCAGGAGTGA
>JANYAL010000035.1 GCA_025361325.1 Bacteroidota bacterium | reverse complement strand
CCCATAACTGTTCCCATGGGTCTTCCGGAAATTCGATAACCAGCACCTTTTTCACAGTTTTCTTGTATTCATTTACCAGGGTCTTAAGTTCAGCCACTGTAAGCTCGGTATCGCTGGTATATCCTTGTGTATGTTTGATCTGCTCCAGTTTTTCGTCCATGATCTTACGGATCCCTTTTCCGTTCTTCCTAGCATAAGTTCCCGGATCAATTCCTCCCCCTTTTTCAAGCACCACATCTGTATACATCATGATCAGTCTCCTCTAGACATCATAGGCAAAACGTTCATCCCCGCTTTGAGCGATCAGTCCTTTGATGGTCTTTTCATTTAAGCCAACATTCAATACTGTTTCCATCATACCGGGCATACTCCTCCTAGTTCCTGAACGGAAGGATACCAATAAAGGGTTATTCTCATCCCCAAATTTTTTTCGTGAGTTTTTCCATTTTTGAAAGTGCTTCTTTCAATTGTACCGGAAGGGCTTTGGGATATGTCTTCTTATTTTTGTAGAACCAGGTACAAATTTCTGTTGTCACAGTGAATCCGGGAGGAACCGGTAACCGTAATTTAGGATGTCCCGCCATCTCAGCGAGGTTTGCACCTTTGCCACCCAGAAGGTTTTTCATGGATTCATTTCCGTCTGCTTTACCGCCACCGAAAAAGTATATATACTTACCAGTCCTTTTTTTTGTTGCCATAGACTTAATTTTTAGAGCAACATAGGTAAGAACTATTTGGAAGGTATTTTAAAACTTAAGTCATGAACAAGCTTGATTCTTATCATCAGGAATTGATCTTATGGATAGGTCCACCCTGTCTTTTATATAGGAATATCCATTATTGTAATATAAATAAAAGGGAATTATTAAGCGATCTGTTCCACTGTCAGGATCTCTCATAATAGGGCACTTCATCATGGCTTACCACTTCATGCTGTTCCCAATATGCTAGTGTTACCACATGACCATTGGGGGTTTTAAGTGATCTTCCGAAAATAGCATTAATCGGATTGAAGGTGTAATCACTTACCCCAACGGTAAATGTATTAGGTGATTCCGCAGGTGCGGGCAATGGCTCGTCAATGGCCTCCCCAACTAAAGATTTTACAAGCGGGACTGGAACAGATTTTGGTGGAGCTGAGGGTACAACTATAACTGTGAATTGATTAAATTCAAGTAATTTTTTTAAAAAAGCAACCCTGGCAGGTGACACATTCCTTTCCACAATACCACATTTAACTCCACCGAGTTCTTCAAATTCGTGATTTTTATTAATGGCCATTTTTAAGAATTAAAGATCTGTGATCAGGAAATTCGATTTAAATATTAGGTACATCAAACCATAAAAATAAAACACCCAATGTTAATGTAAACTCTGGATATAGTCAAACACCCAACTCAATAAACCGGTTAGTATGATACCAATGGCGCAGATGACCATTCCCAATTTCACAGAGGGGTAAAGGCGTATTTTTTCAATTGGCTTTTCATTCTTTTCCATGAACATAGCCCTGATCACTTTTAAATAATAATACAGGGATAGAATCATATTCAAAGCTGCAATTATAATGAATGTGTAATTGGCTTTGGATGCACCTGCAGTAAGCAGGAATAGTTTGCCGAAGAAGCCAGCTGTAGGAGGAATACCAGCCAATGAGAAAAGGGCCAATGCCATTACCCAGCAAAGGAAGGGGTTGGTCTGGTACAAGCCCCTGTACTCATCGATATTTTCTTTGCCAACTCTTGATGAGATAACGGATGTCACACCAAAAGCTGCCAGGTTAGAAAATACATAGATCAAAACAAAATAAACAACTGAGGATGTTCCCTCCAGGGCATTACTGCTAATACCCACCAGAATAAAACCTAGCTGGGCAATGGAGGAAAAGGCCAGAAAACGTTTGATATTCTGCTGCCGCAAGGCAAAAAGATTTCCGGTGATCATTGTAGCTATGGACAATATCATGACCATATTATACCATAATTCGTTCATGGGCTGAAAGACTTTGTACAAGGCAGTCAGGAAAATAAAAGAAACAGATCCTTTTGAGATCACTGACAGGAATGCCGTTACAGCTACTGGCGATCCTTCATACACATCGGCTGTCCACAAATGAAATGGAACAATGGACAATTTAAAGGCAAATGCTGCAAAGAGGAAAACAAAAGCCAGCACCTGTAGCGGGTTGCCGTTCAGTTGTGCAGGCAAAAGTTCAAAACTCAAAGTGCCTGTGGCCCCATACACCATTGAAATACCAAACAATAAGATCCCGGAGGAAAAAGCACTCGATAAAATGAATTTCATTGCGGCTTCCGAGGATTTTTTCTTGTCCAGGTCAAAATTGGCCAGAGCGGCAACAGGAATAGTGGCAAGTTCAAGTGATAAAAAGAACATCAGCAGGTTGCCGCTGGAGATCATCAAGAACATACCCAGTAAAGCAGATAGAAGGAGTATAAAAAACTCAGTCAAATGTTCAGACTTCCTGAACCAATCGGCGAATAACAAAGAGATGAGATAAACACCCAAATTTAAAATATTCTTCTGGAAAGCGATTAGAGGGCCGGTATGATACATGCCATCAAATAAATTTCCGGGAAGGTTGAAAAAGAAACCAGCTATGAAATTCAGCAACATTAAAAACTGAACCAGTATCAATAGTGAATCATTTGTCATTCCTTTACCCAACTTGATAAACAGCAGGAGAAAGATGATAATCGTGATCAACAGTTCACTTTTCATTATTATCAGCATTTCGTTCATTCGGTTCTCATATTTATTGCGTTAGCAATATTTTCTGCATGATCAACTGCGTATCCGGACCTACCAGGTTATTAAGCCAGAACGGAGCACAACCGATGGCTATTATACCTGCCACCAGGATCACTGCCGCCAGCTTTTCATTCCAAGAAGCGTCAGTCAGGTTAGCGTAACCTTCTTTCAAGGGGCCCATAGCAGTCTTCCCAATGGCCCTGAGTATATAAACAGCTGTAACCACAATGGAAAGACATGCGACAATAGTGGCTATCCGGTGAAAAGCATCGGGGTGTTCCCAGGAACCCATAAAAATGGTCATCTCGGCAACAAAGCCGCTGAGCCCGGGCAGTCCAAGAGAACAGAATCCCACTATAAAAAAAATAGTTGAAATAAAAGGCATGACTTTTAACAATCCGCTCATTTCATTTATCTGCCTTGTATGGGTGCGTTCATAGATCATTCCTATAACAGCAAAGAAAAGGGCTGTCATCAGTCCATGAGATATCATTTGCATCACAGCGCCTGTCATGGAGGTCTTGGTAAGCATACTAATACCTAATAATACGAAACCGCAATGGCTCACAGATGAATAGGCATTCATATACTTCAGGTCTTTTTGCATCAGTGTAGTGAAAGCGCCATACAAAATAGCAATAGAAGATAAAACGATAATGATATTTGCATATTCTTTTGCACCTGCTGGCATAAGATAAGTGGCCACACGCAGGCAACCATACCCACCCAGTTTCATAGAAATACCAGCCAGGAACATTGATCCAGCTGTTGGAGCAGAGGAATGTCCATCAGGCACCCAGGTATGAAAAGGGAACAAGGCTGTGAAAACCCCAAAACCTATGAATAATAATGGAAAACATATTTTCTGGGTCTCCGTTGAAATTCCGATCTCGGATAGCCTGATCAGGTCAAATGTCCTCTCCGGTGAATTAAAATATAATCCCAGAAGACCTACCAATACCAAAGCGGAGCCCCCCATAAGCATCAAAGCAAGCTTATTGGCACTGTACTCCTTATTACCACTTCCCCAGATACCAATAAGGAGGTATTTCGGGATTACGGCAATCTCCAGGAAAAAAAAGAGTATGAAAAGGTCGAGTGAAATGAAAAAACCATATGCGCCCAAACTGAGTAAAATAAGCAGGAAGTAAAATTCCTTTGTCATCTTCGTCATTTTCCAGGATACCAATACGCCTGCAATAACCACAAAAGCTGTTAAGAGGATCATTGCTGTGGATATACCATCCACGCCTAAATGAAAACTGATATGCCAGGAAGTGAACAGATTATATCTCTGCTCAAATAACATTTGAAAGTGATTGCCGGCAGCCCGTTCATTTTGATAAGCGAGTAATAACCACAATGCCGTTATGAATTGTGTTGTAGCCCCGGTTAATGCTACCCACTTAATATGCTGTGGATTCCGCATTAAGAGTACTGCAATCGCAGTGAACAATGGAATTAATATAAGCAATAAAAGATTCATCTATTAAACGTACTTGAAAAGAATCCTGAAAATTGAACAAATCCAATTATGGTAATTTCAATATTCCCGGTAACCCGATCATTTTGTTTGAGCATTATTTCCATATATAAATAAACAGTACTGCAAGTCCAATAATTCCAAAAAGAAAATACATTGCATATTGTTGCACTTTACCTGATTGAACAACTTTTATCTTATTCGAAATATATTCTGTTGCATTACCAGTAAGATTAACCAACCCGTCCACTATATTCTTATCAAACCATGCCGCCGGTCTTCCAACCAATTTGAATAATATCTTTTTGGTTACAAAAAGATACAGTTCATCAATATAAAATTTACGATATACAATATTATATAATACGCTCATTGAGGCGGCGATCTTTTGAGGTCTGTTGTTTTGCTTTAGATACAACCACATGGCAGCAAAAATACCTGTCAATCCCAAGATAACAGGAGCTATTGAAAATTCGATGTGAAGTGTATTTTCAAGTGTACTTCCATCGCTGCTGACAAAATGGCCAAAGGGAATAAATCCAGCAACTGCGGCTCCAATAGACAGCAATATCAAAGGCAATATCATAGAAAGGCCGCCTTCTCGCTTGTGATCGCTTTTAACAATTGCAGGTTTATTCCAGAAAATATGGAAGTACAAACGGAATATATAAAAAGCAGTGAGTCCTGAAGTGATCAAAGCAGCAAAATAAATAATGATATTATGCTGGAATGCGGCCAGAAGTATCTCTTCCTTGCTAAAGAACCCGGAAAAAGGAGGTATGCCGGCAATGGACAGACAGGCGATCAGGAAAGAAATATGCGTTATTGGTAAATACTTTCTCAAACCACCCATGTCTTTCACTTCATTACTATGAATATAATGAATGACCGTACCGGCACACAGGAATAGTAAAGCCTTGAACAGGGCATGGGTAAATAAGTGAAACAAGGAAGCCGTGAACCCGATCCCGTTCTCCCCCCCAAATCCTGAAACCCCCAAAGCAAACATCATGAAACCGATTTGGGACATAGTAGAAAAAGCCAATATCCTTTTTATATCAGTTTGAGTACATGCAATGATCGCGGCGATCAATGCAGAAATGATACCCACATAAGATATCAGGTTCAGGGCTGTTGTAGACATGCTAAAAACGGGAAATAACCTTGCTACGAGGAAAACACCAGCAACCACCATGGTTGCCGCATGAATCAAAGCCGATACAGGAGTAGGACCTTCCATAGCATCGGGTAACCAGATATGCAAAGGGAACATAGCGCTTTTGCCTGCCCCACCGATGAACACCAGGATAAGCCCCCAGGTCAATCCAGATAGACCAAGGAAAGAGGTAGTAACGGCATTCTTGAATTCACTTGCCTCCGGTGAAGTCAATTTTTGTATGAGTAGGTTGAAATCCAGCGTTCCGGCATAAAAAGAAAGGATCAGTATACCGATCAGAAAACCTACATCTGCAAAGCGGGTAACAATGAATGCTTTTTTACAGGCTGCAACAGCGTTGGGTTTATTATAATAATACCCGATTAGCAGGAAGGAAGATACGCCAACCAGTTCCCAGAAAATATAGATTTGGAAAATATTTGAGGACAACACCAACCCAAGCATGGAAAAACTAAAAAGCCCCAGGAAAGCATAATAGGTGGGGAACCTTTCCTCCCCTTTCATATAACTCAGGCTGTATATATGGACCATGAGTGATACAAACGTCACTACCACCAGCATCATCACTGATATCGGGTCAAGGATGATACCCATATCGATGGAAACACCCTTACTGAATTCGAGCCAGGTATAATGGAGGGGTATCATCTTTTGATAAATGCCATCCAATTTGCCGTACTCAAAAAAATATCCGTAAGCGGTATGGATTGCCAGCATTGTTGAAATCAGTAACAAGACTGTGCCGATAATGCCGGAAGTATTCTTAAAATATTTCCTCCCAAAAATTCCAAGCATGATGAATCCCGCCATGGGCAGTAAGGGAATAAGCGTTATGTATGTTACGTTAGGCATCTCGAACATTTCAATCAGAAATCAGCATTAAATAGTTACAAATACTTATCGCTCCTCTTACCATATTCCTTATTATATGGAATTAATATTTCATCTCTTCGGCATTTTCAACATCTATGGACTGATGGCTTCTGTATAAATTTATAATAATGGCAATTGCAGTTGCCGCCTCGGCTGCTGCAATGGCAATAATAAATATTGTAAAGAAAACCCCATCAAGCCGGTTTGGCCACAAGTATTTATTAAATGCAATAAAATTCAGGTTAACACTGTTGAGAACTAGTTCCACACTCATGAGAATCGTTATTAAGTTCCTGCGTGTAAAAAAGCCATATATACCAATAAAGAAAAGGGCGGTGCTAATGAATAGAATTTGATATAGTCCGGGTTGTATCATTCTATACCTTCTTTAACGATTTATTTTTTAATGCAATTACAATACAACCAACCATGGCTGCCAGCAATAAAATACTAACTACTTCAAAAGGCAATGCATAACCGTTCTCGGTTAGACCCAGCATCATGTTACCAATGTTGGATACGGTAGGCTCTACATGGGGTAGATCTGTTTGTTTAAATGAATATTTGAACAACTGCAATACCGTTACAGTAAACCCACAAAATGCCGCTAGTACTGCGAATAACTGACTTCCATATTTTTGTTTGGGTAATTTTTCTCCGGTAGCCTGGGTAAGAAAAATAGAAAAAATGATAAGTACGACAATTCCGCCCACATAAATGACGATCTGTACTGCTGCTATAAACTCATATTGAAGCCAGAAATACAGTCCAGCAATCCCAATCAAAGAAAAGAGTAAATAGATGGCTGCACGGAAGATTTGCCGGGTAGTAACCGCCAGAACTGCACTCAACAGACTAAGCAGTGCAAGCATATAAAATATAATCGTTGATCCTTCCATTATTCCAAGCCTTCTATGATTTTTGAACCGGGGTGATTTAAGATTTTTATAAGATCGTTCCTGTCATATACACTATGTTCAAATGTTTGTGCCATCACGATCGCATCAGATGGACAGGCAATGATACAAAGATTGCACATGGTACAGAGTTCAAGGTGGTATACCAGTTTATCAATT
>JANYAL010000022.1 GCA_025361325.1 Bacteroidota bacterium | reverse complement strand
CAATACGCTTGGCCCCAACAGCCCAAAAATGGTAGGAGAGTGTTGCTCGCATGAGAGCGGACATACCGTAGGACTGTCACACCAGTCGAAGTACGGAAGCGATTGCACCACACCGGTAGAGACCTACAGTACCGGGCAGGGTGCAGGTGAGATCGGCTGGTCACCCATCATGGGAAACAGCTATTACAGGAATTTCAGTAACTGGAATAACGGCCCTACCCCCCTGGGTTGCAACAATAACCAGGATAACCTCTCTATTATCAGCACACAGAACGGTTTTGGTTACCGCACCGATGACTATGGAGAGGCCATGAATTCAGGCACTTATACATTACCCGCCAATAGCTTTTCCGTAACAGGGATAATTGAAACCAACACCGATAAGGATGCATTCCGTTTCGTACTTGCCCGCAATTCAACGGTTCACCTGGCGGCAGTGCCTTTTAATGTATCCTCCAACTGGATAGGAGCCGACCTTGATATTCAGCTTTCTTTATACAATTCTTCAGGTACATTGATCAGGACCTATAATCCGCCCACTACACTTGACCTTACAGTAGACACCACTTTACTGGCCGGTACCTATTACCTGCTTATTGAAGGTGGCGGGAATGCGAACATCAGTAGTTACGGCAGCCTTGGAGAATACACGATCAGCGGCACCAGCAGTACCCTGCCCATCCATGCAGTGAACCTCAGCGGCACCGTAGATAAGAATAAACACAACCTTCGCTGGAACATACTAGCCGATGAACCTATTAAGACCCTTGTACTGGAAACCTCATCGGACGGGTCCAATTTCAGGGAGCTGACCTCAGTACCACCCCTGGCCACTGCGTTCTCCTATGATCCGTACCAATCAGGAACCTTGTACTACCGGTTGAGAGTGACTTCGGTGCTCGACCAGACCATGTATTCCAATATCCTGGTTTTGCGCGCAGATGCGAAAAGCGGTAAACCGTTCTTTGTATCCACCCTGGTGCGGGATGAGATACTGGTGAATGCTTCGCAGAATTACCAGTACCAGTTAAGTGACATGAATGGAAGGTTCATCAACAATGGTAGCGGTTTGAAAGGCATTAACAGGATAAATATCGGTAATCAGCCGGATGGCATGTATATCATCCGTTTACTAAGCAATAATGATCAACAAACAGAAAGAATTATAAGACAGTAAGGTAGATTCATGTGAAAGTTAGGGGGTAGCGTTAGGGGCTATCCCCTTTTTTTATTTATGTTTTCTTAATATGAAGGGAACCGTCTTTATACCCGTTGTATGATTTTTCTTCCGTAACTTTAAAAAACCCATTTTATGTTATGGAGAAAATTTAACGGAGATACCATCCAGCTGCCCATCAAGGATGCTGTTGAAGAAGCCATAAAAAGAGAGGCCGGAAACGGCTACCACCTCAAAGTTTGCATAGGAACCGACAGCCAGGTTAAAGGAAAGGAGACTGAATTCGCTACAGTGATCGTATTCCTCAGGGAAGGACATGGCGGATTTATGTTCATTCACAATGAAAAGACCCTGCAACGGTATAATATCAAGGAACGGATGTTGGTGGAAGTGGCTAAAAGTATTGAGATCGCCTATGAACTATGTGATCTTTTCACCCTCTACGATGTGGATATGGAAGTACACGCCGATATCAATACCAATCCCCAGTTCAAAAGTAATGAGGCCCTGCGCGAAGCAATGGGATATATCCTGGGTATGGGATTTGCCTTCAAGGCCAAACCGGAGGCCTTTGCCAGCAGTAGCTGTGCAAACAAGGTAGTAAACTGACCCCGGGTATTTCTTAGTACACTTGTTGATTGGTCTCTTCAATGTGACCCAGAATCTTTTCCCTGCCCGTTCTTTTCAGGGCACTGCTTACAAAATGCTGGGGAAGAAACTGCCAGGTCTTCTTCATGACTTCCAGGAAATCTTTTACATTCTTGCTTACCGTGCGCTGGTTCTCTTTATCGCTCTTGGTGAACACCAGGCAAAATGGTATTTGCCAGGTCTTTAACTGTTCAAGGAAGGCAAGGTCAATTTTTTGGGGCCCGTGGCGGGCATCTATGAGTACAAAAACAAGACTAAGATTCTCCCGCTTGCGCAGGTAATTCTCAATCATCTGTTCCCACCTTCTCCTGCTGCGCAGGCTCACTTTGGCAAATCCGTACCCGGGCAGGTCTACCAGGTACCAATCAGTAATCCTCATCTCCTTCGCTTTTACCGGATCGGCTGAAGAACTCTCCACGATAAAATGGTTGATCAGCTGTGTCTTGCCCGGTGCCGAGGAGGTCTTAGCAAGCCGGTCGTTGTTGCAAAGCATGTTGATCAGGGAGGACTTGCCCACATTACTACGGCCAATGAAAGCATACTCCGGCCTGTCGGGTGGCGGGCATTTATCATAACCCGGGCTGCTGATGATGTATCTGGCCGATCTGATGAGCATGGTGCAAAGATACTTGATACCGGATACTTGATGTCCAACTCAATAATTGTAGCCCATTCACTTTTCACACATAACTCATTCCAAAAACTTCAAACCTGCCTGTATAATATCAGGTTCAGGGCATGGGTGTTTATTAATGCGGATAGAAGCGATTGTATCAAAGCTTTCTGAACTAAGAACTGCTAAAACAATTTAACGTTTACCTTATGAAGGGCAATAAAATAAGAAAGGCAAAACCACTTATCTTTGCACGCAATGTCCACATTTGAACATGATAGTGTAGTTCCATATCAAGCATCCGGCCTTGGAAAGAAGCAGCAGGTAGCGGGCATGTTTGATGATATTTCTTTCCGGTATGATTTCATGAATCACTTTCTGAGTGCAGGAATTGATGTAAAATGGCGGCGTAAGGCGATAAAACAGCTGAGCCTGCTTAGGCCTAAGACCATACTTGATGTAGCTACGGGTACGGGCGACATGGCCATCATGGCAAACCACTTGCTGCAACCGGAAAGGATCATCGGTATCGACATCAGTGAAGGCATGCTGGCCTTTGGCAGAAAGAAGATAAAACAACAGGGCCTTGCAGATACAATAATGCTGTTAAAAGGAGACAGTGAAGCAATAAATTTTCAAGATGATTCGTTTGATGCGGTGACCGTGGCATTCGGGGTGCGTAATTTTGAGAACCTGAAAAAAGGTTTACAGGAGATCAGGCGGGTGTTAAGACCGTCCGGGAAACTGGTGGTTCTTGAATTCAGCAAACCCTCCCGGAAAGGACCCAAAGCCTTGTACAACTTGTATATGAGAATAGTGGCCCCAGCCATAGGAAGATTATTTTGTAAAAACCGCGCTGCATACGAATATCTAGACCAATCTATCAAAAAATTTCCTGAGGGAAAACATTTTATGGGTATCCTGGATGAACTGGGGTATAAGAACACTTATTGTAAACCTCTGAGCCTGGGAATATGCAGCATCTATTGCGGAGAAAAATAATGTTTATAGCAGGTGGTCTTTTCTGCTTACCCCTGATTGGCCTTGCACAATTAAGAGATGGCATCAACCAGCCTGATCATGATGATAAACAATTTCATTTCGGCATCAATGTAGGCTTTAACGGTTCGCATTTCAGTTTTACCCATCATCCGCTGTTCCGGCAACAGGACAGCGTGATGGTCGTAGAAAGCCTGAACAGTACCGGCATCAACCTGGCTTGGCTGGTCAATATGAATATCAATGAACACTTCGATATACGTACCTTCCCGCTGGACCTAACCTTTACCGAAAAAGCATTTCAATACCGCCTGACCTATCCCGATAAGCCGGGCGGGGAAGATTCAAATACGATCAAGAAAGTTTCCTCCATATCCCTGACCCTTCCTTTACAGATCAAGTTTAGCAGTGACCGTATAGGGAATTTTAAAGTGTACATGCTGGCCGGGGGAAAAATTGAGTATGACCTTGCTGCCAGTTCAGGCGATCTGAATGCGCAAAGCCTCATCAAACTGAAAAAACTGGATTATGGTGTGCAGGGCGGGCTGGGGTTCCATTTTTATTTCCCCTTTTTTGTGCTGACGCCCGAAATTAAAGTGGACTGGGGGCTCAGTAACCTGCACAGCAGGGATCCTAACCTCAAATTCTCAAATGTCATAGACAAGATCTATTCCCGGATGATCTCTTTCTCGCTTACTGTTGAATAATCATTATTTCACTCAAAGCAGCTAAGGAAACGTAAAGCCGCTATATTTCTTTGCGACTTAGCGCGAAATATTCCCGTATTATAGATCACGGTCACGCCTTGCTATGTTCAGCCTGAATCCGGCTGTGATCATTTTGGTATCGGTCTGCCCGGGTGTATTCGTCGTTTTGTACGTACGGTATTGCAGGTTCAGGTCCAGGAACAGGTTCTCCTTCCATTTATACGATACTTGTAAAAAGCTGTTCAGGCAGGTGGCTTTGTTGCCGCTTCCAATGAAATGACCCTCATCCCCTGTGCGCGTGCGGTAGTCCTCAAAAGGGTTAGCACCAAAGTTTTTCCCCGCACTGTCGAGACCCTGGTAGTAATAAATTGCCTTGGCATTAATGAACCACCTGGGCGATGGCTGGTAACTGGCTATTCCGATGAATTCCTGCAGGTTGGCACCCAGCGGATGTGCCAGGGGCTGGTTGTAATGGGTATAATTGTCGATGGTATCATAGTGGGAATATGTATATGGACGAATACGGTTGGCTTCCAGTTGCAGATCGAGGTTGGGGATTCCAAAGGCATCCACATATTTCACGCCCAGTTGCAACGCCCATTTATTGGCCCAGTTGTTCGGGTCATGCAGGATATCTTTTAAGATAAATTCGTCAAATAACAGCTGACCATACAACTGAAAATGGTGCGCAATATTAGCTTTGGCATCCAGCCCTATCTTGGCTTTGTCGGGGCTTCCCACATTGCCTTCTACATACCGGTAAAATATGATGGGGTTCAAGTATTGAAAATCAAAATGATTTCTCCGGCTGAAGGTTATCCCTTCAAACACACCAATATTGAGCCATTTGGTAACGTTCATGCTTAAGTGATGTATGGTGGCATATTTACGTTCCAGCAGGGTGTCATTGCTCTTTTTGAACTGCGGTATCAGTTCCATGAATATGTTCTGGTAATTCAGTTTCCAGATCCGGGTGTTCAGTTTCAGGAACAGGTAGCTGTTGCCCCAGTCGCTGAGGAAAAGACTGCGGTAGCCGTTACCAATGAAATTTTTGTCGTACCCGAACTGCACATCGATGTACCTGGTCACATTGAAGGTCAGGTATCCCTTGGCATCAAAATAATCATAACCCGTTATCTTAAAGATCTTGTAAAACCCGGCTCCGGGTACAGCGTGGGAGTTATTCACCTGTTGCTGGAAATACAGGGGCCCCCGTTCCTGATTATCAGTGAGGAAGGTGTAGAAGCCAATCTTATGGGCAATCATCCCCCGGGCCTCCAGGCCACGCCTGTTCTCGAATATAGTCTCCGAATAACCCGATTGCTTTCCCGTTTCATACTGGATGACCGGGTTCAGTGCGAAGAAAAAATCCTTTGAATTGTATTCGAGCATATTGGCCTTTGTCTTATATAATGTCCGCAACAAAGGTTTTCTGCTTTTGTAGTCTTCTTTCGCACCGGAAACCCATTCCACGTTGTTCATCAAAAAGCTGTGCAGGTTGTATTCATCAATGGTTGTCAGGTCCTGGCTGTCCCATTCCGGGTATTTATCCTTCCCGGTACTGTCATTGTACCCCATGCGTGCACTGTCAATGAATTCGGCCTGCCGTACTATGGCCTTTCGGCTGAATGGCCGGAGGGTGGAAAAGTTAAGGTCGGTATTCTGCTGTTGCTTGATCTCCAGCCTGTCTATGAAATGTGCTTCCTCAGCTCCCGTTTTCAAGTATGTGGTCTGCGCCGATGCAACGACGGGAGAAATAAAAATCAACAGTTTGAGCAGGCTTTTAATAATTTGCATTGAAATGTATTTAACGGGTAACTGATTTCAAGATATGCAAAAATACCTTTTTAAGAACATCCGGCTGGTAAATGAGGGAAAAATCCAGCTGGCAGATCTATTGACCGACGGAGAACGTATTGATAAAATCGGTTCGTCAGTTTCTACTAAGGCCAGGGTGATCGAGATCGATGGAGAAGGAAAACATGTATTCCCCGGGGTGATCGATGACCAGGTACATTTCAGGGAACCGGGTCTTACCCATAAAGCCTGTATTTATACGGAAAGCAAAGCGGCGGTGGCAGGCGGTGTTACCTCTTACATGGAAATGCCGAATACCATACCGAATGCTTTGACCGGGGAGTTGTTGGAAGAAAAATACGCCACAGCCGCTGCTTCATCCCTAGCCAACTATTCCTTTTACATGGGCACCAGCAACCAGAATGCAGAAGAGGTATTGCGGATAAATGAACGGAAGAAGGACGTGTGCGGTGTGAAGATCTTCATGGGTGCGAGTACCGGTAATATGCTGGTCGACAGCCATGCTGCCCTGGACAGGATATTCAGCAGCAGTGAGATGCTGATCGCCACGCATTGCGAACACGAAGGAATTATTAAAGCAAACTATGAACGGCTGATACTGGATAAGGGATCATTTTCGCCGGCCGATCATCCGCTGGTAAGGGATGTGGACGCCTGTTACGAATCATCGCTCATCGCCATCCAGTTTGCCAAAAAATACAACAGCCGGCTGCACATACTGCACATCAGCACTCAAAAGGAATTATCATTGTTCAGCAATATGCTGCCCCTTGCCGAGAAAAGGATCACGGCCGAAGTTTGTGTGCACCACCTGCATTTCACGGCTGATGATTATGAGTCGCTTGGGTATAAAATAAAATGCAACCCAGCCATCAAAGCACCGGAAAATAAAAAGGCATTGTGGGAGGCCCTGCTTGATGACCGTCTCGATGTGATTGCAACCGACCATGCCCCGCACCTGTTGCAGGAAAAGGAAGGACCCTACGAACATGCCCATGCCGGGCTGCCGCTGGTACAGCATTCCTTGCTGCTCATGCTGCATTATCATTCACTGGGCTGGATAAGCCTGGAAAGGATAGCAGAAAAGATGAGTCATGCTGTAGCCGATTGTTTCCAGGTGAAAGACAGGGGATATATCCGGGAGGGATATTATGCCGACCTAGTCCTGGTAGATATGGATGCACCATCCACAGTTACTCCGGAAAATATCAACTACCGCTGCGGGTGGAGCCCCCTGGAGCAATTTACTTTTCCGGCAACAGTCACCGATACTTTCGTGAACGGGTACCGGGCATATGGAAACGGCGTGTTTGATGAATCT
>JANYAL010000417.1 GCA_025361325.1 Bacteroidota bacterium | reverse complement strand
AACGTGCGATACCAATGAATCGGTTGATGACACAATATTTCCGTCATTGAAATCCCAGATAAAACTGAGTCTGTCATGCGTGCTGGCGTTAAAATTGATAGTCATTGGAGAACAGCCGCTCAGGGGTCCGTACGTGAAGGTGCCCTGGGGTCCGCGCAGCAGGATAGGTTTCACTATGGAATCAAGGCATCCACCGGGGCTGGTGATTATAAGTTTGGCCAAATAAGTGCCGGGTATGGAATAGAAATGGGAGGGATTGTCGGATTGTGTGGATGTGCCGTCTCCGAAATCCCAGTTCACCGTGTTAAAGTTCAGTGATGTATTGGTGAAGCTTACAAAGAGGGGCGGGCATGTTCCCACCGAATCGCTCATACTGAAACCTGCATGCGGTGAGTGAATGGCGATATAGTTTGGGCGGGTGACCGAATCTGTACAACCAAATTGATCGGTGATGACCAGGGTAATTGTATAGATACCGTCTGCATTATACGTATGAACAGGGTTTGTGGCCGTGCTGCCTGTACCGTCGCCAAAGCGCCAGTTGTAGTTAAGTCCGGGCCCGCTTGAACTGTCTTTGAAATTAATCGGTTGACCCGGGCAGGACAGGGTATCTGCCGAACTGAACCTTGCAATAGGTTTTGAGACAGTGATATCTGTCGTATTCAAATAGGTATCTGTACATCCTTTGGAGTCTTTTACAACCAGTGTAACATGATAAATACCCGGTAAAGCATAAGCATGCTGGAAAGGGGGTGCCGTGAGTGTATCCGTAGTACCATCCCCGTATCTCCATATCCAGGTGGTGATAGGATGAGTTCCGTCACTGGTGGAATGATCAGTAAATGATATAGTGCTCATCAGGCAACTGCCTGTATTGTTGACTGTAAAACTGGAGGTGGGGCCGTCAACTTTTATGTACAGGGGCTTTATCATCGTATCCCTGCATCCAATAATATCTGTAATGATCAGTTGAACCGTATAAGTGCCTGCACTGCTATAACTATGCGAGGGGTTAACCCCTGAACCGGTTGCCCCGTCGCCGAAATACCAGTCCAGTGAGGTGATATTGCCCGGGGTATTTCCCGTGGCGGTAAAGATGACAGGTGTGTTCTTACAGATCTCCGTACCCGAGGCATTGAAGTTGGCATGTTCCACTGCAACGATAATCGGAATGGATTTAGCGTAACTGCAACCTGTTGTATGGTTTCGTACCAGCAGGGTCACGGTGTAGGTTCCTGTAGCCGTATAGGCGTGTACGGGATTCTGAACAGTTGACGTGGTGCCGTCACCAAAATCCCAGTTCCATTCATCAGCACCAATCGACTGGTCAGTAAAGGTCTGTATCAATGGGTTGGAGCAACTGAAACTAGGTAAGAAATTCGCTATAGGCGGATTTATATGGATATAATTCACGAGGCGCATGGTATCCGGACAGCCACCATTCCAAACCACAAGCTGTATGGTAAAATAGCCCGTATCCTCATATGTATGAACAGGATTTTGGGTATTGGCCGTTCCTCCGTCCCCGAAGGTCCAGGACCAACTGGTTACATTTCCTGTGGACAGGTCGGTAAAAGTGACCGGTATATGTGCACATACATCCCTGGGTGTTGCTGTAAAATTGGCGGTGGGTTTCAGATTGGCTATGATACCCGGATTATAAATCACAGAATCCACACAACCGGTTGATGTGGTGATGATCAGTTTGATGATGTAGGTTCCCGCAGGGAATGTATGGGTGGGGTTTACGGCGTTGGATGTTGTGCCGTCACCAAAATCCCATAAATAGCGCGTTACCGGGTCATTACTGTTGATGGTTGCATTAAAAGTATGTATCAAAGGTGCACATACATTCAAGGGTAAACTGTCGATACTTGCCTGGGGCGGGCTGAGTTGGATATAAGCCGGTTTCACCAGTGTATCGGAACAACCCAGCGCATTGGTGGTTATCAGCGTTACTGTATAGGAGCCGAAAGCTGTATAGGTATGTGAAGGATTCGGAATAGCTGACGAACTCCCGTCACCGAAATTCCAGTTATATGATGTGGCATTCAGGACAGTACTTACGAAATTAACGGTAAGTGGCACACTGCATGAAGTCAGGGGCAGAGCAGAAAATGCAGTTACCGGTTTGTTCTTAACAATAATGGTCTTATAGGCGGTGTCGCTGCATGCACCGGAAAAGGCGATCAGTCTTACCAGTTTGGGCCCTGTAGTGTTGTAAACCTTAACAGGGTTGATGAGCGAAGAAACAGATCCGTCCCCAAAATCCCAGGCGGCTGAGGCTGTTGCCGGTACAGAATTATTAGTAAAGGCGATAGAAGTGTTCACGCAAACACTGTCTGCGCTGGAGAAAGCAGCATGGATAGCACCTATGATGATCACATTCACTTTGGTGAGTGTATCCCTGCAACCAACACTGTTAATGGTGATGAGCCGCACCGTAAAACTTCCCGAAGTGTTATAAGTATGCGATGGATTGGTGAGTGTAGAACTGCCTCCATCACCAAAACTCCACTGGTAATGAAGTGTGCCTGTTCCGGTTGACTGATTTGTGAAATTGATAGTTGCCGGTGGGCTGCAGGTAACAGGTAAGGTATTGGTGAAACCTGCATGCACCCCCTGGCTGATGCGGATATAACTGGTTTTGGTAAGCACTGCTATGCAACCTTTCGAATTGGTGATACGAAGGGTAACATTGAAATTACCTGCGGTTGTATAGGTATGAGCTGGATTTTGAATATTACTGGAGGAACCATCCCCGAAATCCCATTGCCAGGTGCTGATATTACCACTTCCCGCATTGCTTTGGTCGGTAAAATGAACGGGAAGGGGGTAACAGCCTGTTACCGGTGTGCCTGTAAAATTTACGGTAGGCTGGGAATTGACTGTGATGTATTGTGTTTTAGTACTGGAATCTGTACTGCCCGAGGCATTGTGAACGACCAGTTTAATGGTGTATTGACCAGGTGTGAAATAGGTGACCGAAGGATTTTGAAGGAAAGATATGGTACCGTTGCCAAGATCCCACCGCCACTGGTTAGGACTGCCGGTTGACTGGTCGGTAAAATTGACCACAAGCGGACTACAACCCGATAGCGGATTACCAGTAAAATTTGCCCTTAATTGCGCACTTGCCATACTTCCATACATCACAAGCAGAACAACAATTATTCGGGTCTTGACCGCAGATAGGGCAGTCATCGGATTTTTGCTTTTGGTTTTACGATAACTTGGATCAACAGTTATTGACCTAATCTAAACAGAAAAATCATGAAAAAATTGTGCAAGCTGGCTAATAATAAATCCCTGGTCAACGAGATTTCTGTATGATTATTTCCCTTGAAAGTGAATGGAATAAGTGAAGGGTTCACCAAACGACATGCAGGTTACAACCGAAGCATATGAAGCACCTTTGGATCGGTACTTCCCCAGGGGGCCAGTTCCATAACAGTGAGGTCTTTTTTCGTGAATCTCCATTCCCGGGAGATGAATTGAAATTCTGTGGGTAAAGGTGTTAATGTAATTACCAGTTTACTGTAATCATCATTGCTGCTCCAACTCCCCGTAAAAGTCTGTGAACCCCTGGTAACAGATACCGGACCGTTCAACAGGGAGTTTTCAAGCATACGGAAAGTATACCCGGTATACCGGCTGGTAATATCGGTTCCACTGTCTGTTGCCAGTTGTACCTGGTAATTGTGATTAAGAATATTCTGTTCAAAGAATTGTTGGTATAGGTTCAGGGAACCAGGATCTGTAGGCACATTCTTACTGCATCCTGCAATAAACAGTAATATCGGGAAAATGATAAAGATGATCAACTTTACGCGGTATGCTGGGCCATGAATTTCATGAGAGTCTGTAAAAGCAGGCGAACCTGTATTTTGAAATTGCATGCGTTTTTAAGATGAGTCTTTGATAAAAGGCGTTATGGACTTTGCCGGATACCTGCAAATATAACGTTTGCAGGCAATAAATATTTTGTGACGGTTACGCTGCCTGGTTATTAGAAGATCGCCTGTAACTGAACGCTCCATGGCGATAGTAAGCCATTATAGCAGATCTGGATAGTTTTTTAATAAGCCGGTAAAGCCGATTCTCTTTACATTCAATTCTTTGTTTGAAACAATTTCTTTCTATTTTTAAGGAATGAAAATAAGTGAGGCCATCTCTTTCCTGGAGTCCATTGCTCCCCCTGCTTTGCAAGAGAACTATGATAATGCCGGACTTCTTACCGGGTCTCCCGACTGGGAATGTACCGGTATTATAACTGCTTTGGACGCAACCGAAGCAGTGGTCCTGGAGGCCATTGAAAAGAATTACAATTGTATCGTGGCGCATCACCCCATTATATTCGGCGGACTTAAGCAGATAAACGGCAAGACATATGTGGAAAGAGCGGTCATTGCGGCAATAAAACATGATATCGCTATTTATGCCATACATACCAACCTGGATAATGTGCTGGTGGGAGTCAATGGCCGCATCGCTGACCAATTGGGCTTAGTGAAGCGGGCCGTGCTTCAACCCAAAAACAATACACTAAGAAAATTATTCATTTTTGTTCCCCTGCTCTTTGCTGAAAAACTGCGCAATGCCATCTTTGAAGCAGGTGCAGGTAATATCGGCAATTATAGTGAGTGCAGTTTCAATGCTCCTGGAACCGGAACCTTCAGGCCAGGTGAGGGTACCCATCCTTTTTCAGGTACCACAGGCCAGCGGACATATGAAGAAGAAATGAAGGTAGAGGTTATCTTCCCGGCATGGCTGGAAAGGAAGATCATTGAAGCCATGTTACGGGTGCATCCTTATGAGGAAGTGGCCTATGACATCATTTCGCTTAACAACTCCAGCCAGACCACTGGAAGCGGCCTGGTCGGGGAATTGCCTGAAGGCATGTCTGAGCATGAGCTGCTGGAAAGGGTGAAACTATCTTTTTCTCTCCGGGTCATCCGGCATACCCAGTTTACAAGTAAAATGATCAAAAAGATTGCGATCTGTGGCGGTGCGGGAAGTTTCCTGATTGGTGCTGCTGCAGCTTCGGGAGCCGATTGTTACATCACCTCTGATATCAAATACCATGAATTCTTTGATGCCGACGGCAGGCTGCTGCTATTGGATATAGGCCATTTTGAAAGTGAACAGTTCACTGTAGAGCTGCTTTTTGATGTTTTGAGAGAAAAATTCCCTACCTTTGCCGTCCTAAAAACAGGGGTATTTACCAACCCGGTCCGGTACTACCTGTAATTTCAAAACGCAAATCTGAGATAAATCATGCCTTCAGTTAAAGAATTCTCTGTTGAAGAAAAATTAAGTTCTCTGGTCCTTTTGCAAAAGATCGATGGTAAACTGGATGAGATCCAGGTGCTGAAGGGTGAACTCCCCATTGAAGTTAAAGACCTGGAGGATGAGATAGAGGGTTTGCATGCCAGGCAAACACGCGTGGAGGAAGAGATCAACGGTATCCAGGAATTCATTGAACAGAAGAAGAATGGGATCAAGGAAGCAGAGGCGCTTATCAAAAAATATGAGAAGCAGAGTGATAATGTTAAGAATAACAGAGAGTTTGAAGCCATCAACAAGGAAATTGAGATGCAGACCCTTGAAGTGAAACTCTGTGAGAAACATATCAAGGATGCCACGGAAGAGACAGCTGAAAAAGCACGTATGCTGGAAACAGCCAAGAAAGCAGTGGCAGCCAAGGAAGGCAACCTGAGTGTAAAAAAGGGGGAGTTGGAGAAGATCATAGCCGAAACGGAAAAAGAAGAAACTCATTATAATAAAGATGCCATTGCAGCCAGGAAACACGTGGATGAACGCCTGTTAATGAGCTATGACCGCATCAGGAAAAATTATCGTAACGGACTGGCCGTTGTACCTGTGGAGCGTGACAGTTGTGGCGGATGTTTTCACGCCATACCTCCCCAAAAACAAAGTGAGATCAAATTGCGCAAAAAAGTGATGGTCTGTGAAAACTGCGGCCGTATTCTGGTGGATACTGGCCTGTTTGATACGGTGGTCGTTAAGTAAGCAGTTTAAAGTTCCTATCCAGCTGCGTGATCAAATTTCCGGGGATAAGCGATATTACCGCTCCTTTAATTGAAATTCAAAAGTATCTATAGCATACTTCTTTAAATTACTGGCTTATCTCCTGTGTCTTGTGATGTGTACCTGAACGTAATTTCATACCTGTAACTTTAATTAAAAATACCCCTCCAGTTTAAGTTTTAGCTCTGGCGGCATCTCACACCGTTTCATAGTCTTTGCATCAATGAAATACAGGGTGATGTCTCCCGTATTCAGCAATTCATCCTGTTCATTGTAGATCTCATGGTTGAAAATGATCTTATGGTGGAGCGGCAGTTCTTTCAATAGCGTCTTTACGGTGATCAGGTCATCATACTTAGCAGGACGCAGGAAACGGCTGTGTATATCTACAACCGGCATAATGATGCCCATGGCCTCAATATCCCGGTAGGTATAACCCACCTGGCGAATCGCCTCGGCCCGCCCGATCTCATAGAACTGTGCATAATGCCCATGGTAAACCATCCCCATCTGGTCGGTGAGGGCATAGTGTATGCGAATTTGTGTTTCTGTTATATACATCGTCAGTATTCTGTTTTGTTATTCAGTTCATCAACAGGTTCCAGGTTATCGATCTTTTGTGCAAAGAATGAGGCGAAAGCATGGTCATATATCACCAGGCAGGCAAAAAAATGCGCAGATGATGCCTGTGATATTGATCGTAAGCTTTACCAGGTCGGGACATTTCATAAAACAGGTATGAGATTCTTATTTTCCAATCATGTTGTCCACACTTACCCGGCCGGGACCCAAAATCAGCAATACCAGAAAGGCCGCCAGGTATAATGGGACTTCCTCATATTTATCAAATACATTGCCTTCATTTACTTTTAAGAGGATCACGCACATGTTTATGATCAGCGGGATCGTGGCAAGCCGGGTAAAGAGGCCCAGTACCAGGAATAGGGAACAGAAAAACTCAGCGAAGACCACCAGGGCCAGACTGGCTGTACTGCCTATACCTATAAAATTCATAAAAGAATTTTTGTATTCGGAAAAATGGATCAGCTTGTCATACCCATGATGCATCATCAGGATACCGGCCGTTAATCTTAATAAAAGCATGGCTATGTTGAAAGCGCCCGCAGAATACCTGGTTGAAAGTAATTTTTTCATGGATCGTTTTTATAAATTGTTTTTACTAAAAAAATATTCAGGATATAAGGTTGTTTTTATCATTTATTTAACAGCATTGTAAAAATACATTCGTTTTGTTTACAGCAGTTATCCACTTATACACAAATGTTTTGGAACGGTGTTTGTATAGGAGGCTGTATCAAGTAATTTTATACCGGCATTAATGAACCCAATCACCAATATGAATAAACAAACTATAACCCTCCTGTTTTTTTCCTTTTTTTATTTATCCTCCTATGCACAATCTACGCATGCGATCTTCAATCCCGAAAAGAGATATTCGGATGCAAAGGAACTGTTTGTGAAGGAACAGTACGCACTGGCCTATCCATTGTTAGCGGATTTACGGTCGGCTTATCCTGACAATACAACTCCCGATCACACCTACCTGAATGATGATGTGAATTATTTTTATATCGTCTGTGAATTGAAGTTGCAACTTCCCATAGGGGAATCGGAAGCCAGGCATTACATCAATGTAGTGAATAATGAACCCCGCAGACAATCGCTGGCTTACCACCTTGCAAAATATTATTTCACCAAGGAGGATTTCAGCAATGCCCTTCAGTATTATGAGCGGGCAGGTATTGATAACCTCGACAATGCAACCCTGGCAAACGCCAAATTTGAACAGGGGTACTGTTATTTCAACCTGAAACAATTCGAGCAGGCCAAACCACTTTTCAATGAAATCCGCCAAATGCCTGAGAATGCATATTATTTTGCGGCCAATTACTATTACGGTTTTCTTTGCTTCAGGGACAGGCAGTACAACGATGCCCTTCGTTCCTTTTTGCTCGTGGAATCACGTCCTGAGTACAAAGGCATCGTTCCTTATTATATAGCACAGATCTATTATTTCCAGGGAAAAAAAGAGGAGGCCCTGCGTTATGCCGAAAGTGTCCTGAGCCGGGGAGGTGTGATCTATTACCAGCAGGAAATGAACCTGCTGGTGGGGCAGTTGTATTTTGAAAGGAAGGAATACAGCAGGGCATTACCCTTGCTGGAATCTTATGTCAGCAGCAGAGATAAAGTCAGCAAGGAAGTGCTTTATGAACTGAGCTATTGTTATTATGATGCCAGGAACCTGAACAAGGCCATTGAGGGGTTCAGGCAACTCAGCAATGAGAAGGACAGCATGGGACAAAATAGCATGTACCTCCTGGGTGATTGTTACCTGCGTACCGGCCAAAAGGCCAATGCACGAAATGCTTTCCAGTACTGCGCGTACAACAGTTCCAACAGCCTGCAACAGCAGGTATCCCGTTTCAATTATGCCAAGCTTTCTTATGAACTGGGATACCAGGATATTGCGCTTAAGGAAATGAAGCGTTACCTGGCCGATTACCCTGGCAGTGATTATGATACAGAGGCCAAGGAGATACTGGTGAACCTGCTGGCCAATACCAGCAATTTTGCTGATGCACTGAAATTATATGAATCATTCGACAAACCCACCCCTTCCATGCAAAAGGTCTACCCGCAGATTCTCTATGGCAGGTCTGTGGAACTGGTCAATGATCAACGTTTGGACGAAGCAGAGGTACTACTCGACAAACTCCTGCTGCTACCCGCATCCGGCATCACGCCATACGCGAATTTCTGGAAGGGTGAGATTGCTTACCGGAATAAAAAATATGACCCGGCTATCCGCTTCCTGAGCCTGTACC
>JANYAL010000408.1 GCA_025361325.1 Bacteroidota bacterium | reverse complement strand
AGAGCATTTCATTCGTAATGAAAGGGTCGTCGGTTCGATTCCGATAGTTGGCTCTGTAAAATACCGGTTCAACAGACCGGTATTTTTATATCACTAAAAAGCCGTTTCCCGGTTCCGGATACAGTTTCATACATTCATTGCAATAAGGCAGTCTACAAGGGGTTTTCTTTAGGTCTTCCCTAGTACTACCCCAGGTCTTCATTGGGGAATTGGCCGGCAGACCTAAACAAAACCTAAGTTAGATCCGGCATAAACCATCTACTTTGATCTTCCGGCCCGCAGCCAATTGTTTTATTTTTGGTTAAGGCTTTAGGGCCGATCTTTTACAGGTTACATATAAATCATATCACCTGCTGATGAATCTTCTTTATTAATATTTTGAAATGACGGTATTTTGCGTTAATAAAAGAACAGTCTATGATTCATCCGTATAATTATGTCACAGCCGCAGAAGCGCTGTCCATCATTCAAAGCAACCAGCGTGTCTTCATCCATGGCGGCGTTTGCACACCTGTTTACCTGTTACAGGAGTTGGGCAGGGAAGCGCAACGTCTTAACAATGTGGAACTGGTGTCCATCAGTTTAAAGGGCAGTATGGAACTCGATAAACCCGAATACCAGGAATCTTTTCACATCAATTCCCTCTTTGTGTCTGAACCGGTGAGGCATGCGGTAGCCGAGGGACGTGCTGATTTTATCCCGGTCTTCCTGAGCGATATCCCCGACCTCTTCAAAAGGAAGATCCTGGAGATAGATGTGGCCATTGTACAGGTTTCACAGCCCGACATACATGGCTATTGCTCGCTCAGCCTGTCTATCGACATCGCACGTTCTGCCGTGGACAATGCCAAACAGATCATTGCCCTGGTGAACCCCCTGCTGCCACGCACACATGGCGACGGGATGATCCATACCGACCGCTTTGCCAGGATGGTATTTCACCCCTCCGACCTTTACGAGGAGGATTATGGCCTCAAAATGGGCGAATCGGAAATGATCATCGGCCAGCATGTGGCAGAGCTGGTGGAGGATGGCAGCACCCTGCAGATGGGCATTGGTACCATACCAGATGCCGTTCTTAAATGCCTTTCCGGTCATAAGGACCTGGGGGTGCACACCGAAATGCTCAGCGACGGGATCATTTCACTGGTGGAGAAAGACGTGATCAATAACAAGAAAAAGCACATTCATCCCAATAAATCGGTCACCTCCTTTGCCCTGGGAACCCGCAAACTCTATGATTACGTGAACGATAATCCTTCATTTGCCTTCCTGGACATTGATTATGTTAACGATCCGCATGTGATCAGGCGAAATCCAAAGGTGATCGCTATCAACAGTGCCATTGAAGTAGACCTCACGGGGCAGGTCTGTGCCGACAGTATCGGTTACATGCAGTACAGTGGCATTGGCGGCCAGATGGATTTCATGCGTGGCGCTGCTTTAAGCGAGGGTGGTAAACCCATCATCGCCTTAAGCAGCCGTACCACAAAGGGGGTACCCCGTATTGTTCCGCATTTAAAAGAAGGTGCAGGTGTAGTAACCACCAGGGGTCATGTGCATTGGGTGGTAACGGAATTTGGCAGTGCCTTCCTGTTCGGTAAGAACCTGCGCCAGCGGGCCAGGGCGCTGATCAACATAGCACATCCCGACGACCGGGAGGCATTGACAAAATACTGCTATGAGCGGTTCAAAATCTTTTAGGCGGCCAGGTGCTGGGTTTATATAAATAAGGTGCAGTCAGTACAGGAAATAATAAAATTGTATGTAACAATCGTATGTATCGTTCCCAGGGTGTAGTTAAAGAATTACCTGTTAACGCAATTCAATACTTTTGATCAAACATACCGTTCATACCTATTGGAATGATTATGGGAGATGATTTTTTAGCTTATATCGAAAGGTTGCAGATCATGGCTTTCTTTGCCGGCTACCCGCTTATTTATGCATTGGTACAAGTACTGGCCGGAAGACAGGCCTGCAAGTCCGGGTCATTTGCAAACAGGCTTGTACAATCATTGCCATATGCTTATGCGCTCACGGCAACCTTGTTCCTGGGGATGCTGTTGAGGGACCTGTACCCGGATTATTCGATGAAAAATATTAGCGGTCAGTTCCAGGATCCCTGGCTCAGGGTGTTCGGTCTGTTGGCCATGCTTAACTGGATTCCCTTTATCAGCCAAAAGCCCCTGCTCAGCCTGTTGCACAGCCTGGTATTTTTTTTCTTTATCATACAGGATTTACTGCTTCATATCACTACATCTTCTATTGGCAAAGAGGTCATTCAAAATGACATGCGTATTTTCACAGATAGCTTCCTGCTCAATACGGTAACAGTAACTGTTATACTGGCTTTTTCGCTTATCATCGCCCGGATCCGGAAGCGTTGAATCATTTAATTCTTGTCTGGATTTGCCACAGTTTTTTGCGCTTAATTCATTTGTAGATCAAATACATTTTATTCACCGTATTATACTACGAGTTGCTAAACCTCAGTTGAAAAGATGTGTAAAATCATACTTTTTCTTGCAACAGGAACAATTTGGCGTATTGATGTAAAATAAAGTGAGGAAACTCATTTTTCACTTTGAGTAATGTCATGGAAAGATCAGTTGAGCTATATCATCTTTGTGTTCGGTTATTTAATTATAGTTCACTTAAAAACATTTTTTATGAAACTGCTAAAAAATAAACTTCTTCTGGCCTTACTTGTTCTGATCAGCGGGTATGGATACATCATCAGTTGTACGCATGATAATTCAGTGCCGCCACCAGCCGCAGTGGTTGGTATCAAGTATAAACCCGGTACCGGTGTCTTTGTGCCAGGCAATATGACCGCGGGCAATCCCAATGAATGGAAACTGGACAAGGTACACTCCAGTGTATTATGGTCCGGGGCCTATATAGGTGCTGCCGGTTTGCTCACCGGCCGCTTTAACCAGTTCGGTATGCACAATGTTTTACCAGCTGAGATGACACTTTATCTTCCTGCCGGACAACCGGTCAAGGACACATCCTGGGCTTTTAATGAGGGAGATGACAGCAAGACCTATTTTAACGGGTACGTACAGATGAATACGTCCAATACCGGGGAGCCGGGAAGGGATTCCGGTTGCAATATTGGGAATATGGGTACCCAGAAGATATCCTATTATGGCGGCCAGTATTGTTTACGTGATTCAAATATAGCCCGGCTACAGACCACTAAGGTTGCCTTTGACCCTTCAACCGGTAACTATATTGTGAATTTCAACCTTACCTGGAAGGGAAAACTCAGCACGCCGCTGACTGAATCCCTTGTAGGCAGGCTGTCCTATGTTAAAAGGGCTACCATTGCATCAGCAGTGCCTTATGATGTATTCGGATTGCAATTACTATTCCAACTCAATATCAGGGATTTTGGCGTCACAAGTACGAGCATCGGGGATAAAGTAGATATACAATGCAATATGAACTTCAACAACAAGTGATCATCCTAAAATTAACTACAATGAAACGTCTATTAATATATACAGGAATACTGTTGGCGATGGGGTTTGGTTTGACTGGCTGCTACAAAGATGTGATACTTCCCGATGCCGTGGTTGATCCGGACGGTCCCCCACAACCGGTAAGTTTCAGTACAACGCTGGCTCCCCTGTTCAACACCAATTGCGCATTAGCAGGCTGCCATGTTACCGGTGGGCACCATCCTTACATGAGTACCGGTTTAGCCTATATCGAGATCGTAAACAACGGCTTTGTAAATACTGTCGTACCCAAGCAGAGTATTATATATAATATGATCAATGGGGATATGAAAACGTACATCCCGTCTGCAGTTGACCGGCAAAGAGTGTATGACTGGATCAGGAATGGTGCACCGAACAATTAAGCAACCTTTAAATTTAATCAAATGAAAATCAGTATAAATAATGCTAAAAATCGGGCGGCAGCAGGTGTCTATCTCTTGCTCTGTATGCTCATCCTGAACAGTTCCGCCTGGGCCCAGGGTGACAGTGCCACTAAACCTGAACCGGTAAAACCTGTTAAGTTTACCTTCCAGAGCGTATGGATCGCAGATAACCAGACCGTGATGGTACCCGTTAAAGGCACCCTGGAAATGGACATCATGCACCGTTTCGGCGTTATTAATAACGGGTACAAGGATTTCTGGGGATTCTTTGCGCCCTCCAATATACGCCTGGGCGTTAATTATGCCCCGATCAATAATCTCTATGTAGGTATTGGTATTACCAAGAGCAATATGCTGGTGGACGGAAATGCCAAATATGCCATCATTAAACAAACACCCGGCAAATACCCGGTTAGTGTAAGTTATTATGTTAATATGGCCATCGACACCCGCAAGGATGTGGATGGGTCTCTGTTCAAATATTCATCACAGCGATATTCATATTTCAACCAGCTGCTCATTGCGAGGAAGATTAATGACAAGCTTTCCGTACAGGTGGCGCCCAGCATATCTCACCAGAATTCTGTGAATGGATATTATACCAAGAATGACAGCACTGGCCAGGAAATATTCAAATACATGAAATTTGACCATGTTGCAATTGCCTTCTCTGCCAGGTACAGGCTAACCCATGTAACATCCGTGATGCTTAACTACGATCAGCCAATTACCAAACATGCTACCAATAACCCCGATCCGAACATTTCACTGGGTGTAGAATTCAATACAGGAAGCCACTCCTTCCAGTTGTTTGTAGGTAATTACTATTACATCAACCCGCAGCGCAACAACCTGTTCAATACCAATGCGCCTTTCAGCTATACGGATCTGACCAAGACCCATCCTAACCTGGAGGGAGCCAATGGAACCAAGGTCATGGGAGGAAGATTTTTGATCGGTTTCAACATTACAAGATTGTGGAATTATTAATACCCTTTTGAGAACGATCCATAAAATGGAACATTAGCAGTTTTAGAAAGAGCCTTAAATCGTATTAAAGGCTTTTTTCACTTTTATAAAATAATGAGCCGGCAGAAATGAAAATAACAAGGCACAATAACCATTAGTTTTACATTATGTGTTAACGAAGCAACCCATGAAAGGAATTCCGATCATCAACCCCGTAACCAGTATCCTGGCGGCTGTTTTTTGTTTACACTTATTTTTTGCCTGTACCGGTAATACCAGGGATAGTGCTCCGGAAAAGAATGACAAAATACCGGTATTCCCGGTCTTAAATAAGCCCCCTTCTTCCTTTTCTGATACGTTGGTCATTCACACACCTGCTGCTGTTTTTTATACGCCTGATTCTATTCAACTGGAAAAAATAAGGCTGGCTTACCCCCGGAATGTCTATGAGACAGAAGTACACCAGAATTATTACCTGATGTTCACAGCCAGGAAGGTACTTAAGAAATTCTGGCCCCGGATCAGGGTGTTGGACACGTCGAAGCAACGCTACCTGCTCTTTGTTAAAGCCAATAGTAGTTGTACCTGTATCGACCTGGATACAAGGGGGGATATGAGTGGCCTGTTTTTATTTGACCCTGTGAAGGAACCAGAACTGGCTGATATGATGAATATTGATACGGCGCTAAAATATTATTTTAGTGAATGAATTTTCCGGTTTGTTTTTTTGATTCATGAAAGATCGGGTAACACATACGGATTACAGGTTGCTTTACGGGATAGTTGTCATGTCTTGAGAAATGTCATACTGGACAATGATAGATATCATGACATTGAAAGCAATTCTTTCTTCTCTTTACACACCAGAATAAATGTTCTATGGAAAAACAGATCAGTTGTATCACTTGTGAAACAAAAAGCTGTTTTATAATACAACATGGTTCTGCCGAATGGATCAGCATCATTGATATTTGTAAGAACCAGGAATTATATGAAAGAGGTCAATATCTTTTTCGGGAGGGAAGCCGGGTATTTGGACTCTATTTTATTCAACAGGGCAAGGTGAAAGTGATTTCAACGGGCCTGAATGGAAAGGAACAGATCGTTCGTTTGGCTAGTACAGGGCATGTAGTGGGACATCGGGGATTTGGCTTCGAGGTCTATCCCATCGGTGCGGTGGCATTGGAGGATACGATCGCCTGTTTTGTGGACAATGATAAAATGTATGAAGCTTTTATGAATAATCCGCGATTAACGTATGCAATGATGATGTTCTATTCTCTGGAATTACGAAAAACGGAGATCCGGCAAAGGCTGCTTGCGCAAATGACCATGCGGGAAAAAGTTGCTGAGACGCTGTTGCACCTGAAAGAGACATTTGGCCTGGATTCAAAGAAAAATACCCTGGATATTTTATTAAGCCGTCAGGAAATAGCTGATATGCTAGGCTCCACTCCTGAACAGGTAACCCGTATTTTATCAGAGTTCGAGGACCTGAGGCTGATCCGGAAAGAAGGAAAACAAATCCATATCCTGAATGAAAAAGGGCTCTATGATATCATTGCAGCGCATTCAATGAACAGGAATATGCAAACATGGCACACATCTGACTGAAGTGTTTAAACAAGGTCCCGATACTAATAAAATTCAAAATACTAAGGCAGATGGGTACCATTTCTTCTGTTCATTCACCATGTTACCTTATATACTGAAATAACCTTCCGATCTGCCTGTCATGTGTTTAAACTATGAATTTATGGTATGATTCTTGAGATTAATATAGTACATGTTAAATTGTAAATAAATTAAACACTTAAATAAATAAACGATGAAAACAAAAGCAATAATTGCAGTTCTGTTAGCAGGTATCATGGTATCAGGTTTTACTTTGATTCAAACTGATAAAAAACCATGGATTGTACCTGATGCAGCAAAAAACAAGAAGAATCCTGTATCCAGTAATACAGAATCCATTGCAACAGGCAAGAATTTATGGAGTACACATTGCAAATCCTGCCACGGTACCAAAGGAAAAGGTGATGGTACCAAAGCCGCCCAGCTCGAAACGGAGTGTGGAGATTTCACACAAGCTTCTTTCCAGTCACAAACCGATGGTTCTATATTCTACAAAATATCTGAAGGACGTAAGGACATGCCATCCTTTAAGAAAAAAATAACGGAGGAAAAAGAGATCTGGTCACTTGTAAATTATGTACGTACACTAAAATAGTTTTCCTGTACATTATATAAAAAGAGGCTGCCCTTACCTGGCTGCCTCTTTTTTATTTCTGAATTTAAAAAGGTCGGAGTACAATAGGCTATTCATGTGTTCTTTCAGATTCAAAATTATGGTTACACAGTTATTTAGCTTCTATTGTTGCATTTTTTTAAGTGATTAAAATCATATCATGTAGTGAGAAATGTAAGTGAAAGAAGTCATTTATGCTAATAGCTTTGACCTCAATATTTAATTCATAACTATCATGCAAGAAAAACAACAACCCACATCCCGGAAAAAATTCCTGCTTTGGAGCACGCTGTTACTCGGATCTGCCACTGTATTCAAATTCTTTTCGAATAATAAAAAGAAGGAGCCGGATACTATAACTATGCTGACCCAGGATGGTAAACTGGTTTCCATTGACATGAAAATGGTCAACAGTAGCAAACGGTCGATGGTAACAGATCCGGAATTAAAAGAATGGGTCAAAAAATAATCTACACACCTTTAAATCATAACAGATGAGTTGTACTGATAATTATAATTGCAATACCAATTCGAGAAGGGAGTTCCTGCTGTCAGGCTTTATGGCAACGGCCGCTCTGGCAGGCTGCAGTACAAAAAGCAACCCCTTTGAACCGGAAAACCAGGTTGTGCTGACTGGCGAAAAGGTAAAACTGCTTTCCGTAAATGGTGAAGTGATAGAGATTGATAAAGCATACCTGAAGCCGGTACCGGATATGCCACATGTATCCAATGCGGAAGAAAGAAGGGGTATTGCCGGTAAGAAATTTGTGATGGTGATCGACCTTTCACGCTGTAAGAACCTCAGGAAATGCCAAAGCGCCTGTAACCATATGCACCAGGTACACCCCGGCCAGAACTGGATAAAAGTATTGGGAATGGACGATGCCGAACATACGGCCGCCTACTGGCAGCCAACTACCTGCATGCACTGTGATGAACCGCCCTGTGTTAAGGTATGCCCGGTAGATGCCACTTTCAAGCGACAGGATGGAATTGTACTGATCGACAGTGACCGCTGCATCGGTTGCCGTTTCTGTATGGCAGCATGCCCGTATACAACCCGTGTCTTCAACTGGGAAGAACCGTTGCTCACCAAAGAAGTGGCCGCTATGGATTATTCCTGTGAGACCAGCATTCCTCAAAAAAGAGGTACTGTGGGTAAATGCGATTTCTGTCCGGATATGACCAGGAAGGGCGAATTGCCACACTGTGTCTCTGCATGCCCCAATGGTGTTTTTATGTTCGGAGATCTGAACCAGGATTCAGTGACCAATGGCGCTGAGACCTTCCGTTTCAGTGATCTGATCAGGGATAAATCAGGATACCGGCTCATGGAAGACCTGGGTACAAAACCCAGCGTTTACTACCTTCCTCCGGTGAACAGGAATTTCCCGTATGAATCTGGCCTGGACAATGAAAGTGCTGAAGATAAAAAGTTTCACCTTAAATAATATACCGTGGAAAATACAACTTCTTTAAACAATGAACAGCAGGTGATCCTCGACCTGCTTCCTCAAAAATTCGGGCTAAGGGGGAAAATCTGGACTGCTTCGTTGATAGTGATTTGTCTTGTTGGCGCTTTCGCCTATTACCGGCAGCTTAAGAATGGATTGGTTGTGACGAATATGCGGGATTATGTTTCGTGGGGCATTTATATATCAAATTTTGTATTCTTTGTTGCTATCAGTCTTGTCGGGTCACTGATCACCGCTATTTTCCGCCTTGCCCGTATACCCTGGCGCACTCCCCTGACCAGGATTTCGGAAATGATTGCGGTTTCCGCCATCACGTTCGCATCACTGATCATCATTGTGGATATGGGGCGCCCGGAAAGATTATTGAACCTATTCCTGCATGGAAGGCTGCAATCGCCGATTATGTGGGATGTTATCGTGATCGGTACCTACTTCTGCATCAGCCTCTTCCTGCTCTATATCACATTAATCCCCGATATCAGTATGCTCATTAAGGCAAAGGATAAACTTGGGAAGCCTTTTTCCAAACTCTACCGATTCCTGGGAGGTTTCTGGAAAAGTGATGCGGGAATGGAGAAAAAAAGGGATAGGATTATTACCATCCTTTGCATTTTGATAATACCAGTGGCATTTTGTATCCATACCGTTACCTCCTGGCTTTTTGCAACTACTTACAGGCCTGGTTGGGACAGTACCAATTTCGGAGCCTATTTCGTTTCCGGTGCATTCCTGGTGGGTGCCGGTGGCGTGGTGGTGGCGATGTATGTTTTCCGGAAGGCATACAAACTGGAAAAATACATCACAGATATGCATTTTGATAAAATGGGCAGAATGCTGGTGCTGCTAGCCCTGCTTTACCTCTATTTCAATGTGAATGAATACCTGATCCCTGCATTTAAAATGAAAAAATCTGAGGAAGCGCACCTTACACAATTATTTTCGGGTGAATATTCACTCATGTTCTGGTTTGCAATAATGGTGGGCATGATCATTCCCATTTTCATACTCATATTTAAAAAAGGAAGGAAACCTGTACCCATGTTCATTGCTGGTGTTATGGTAGTGGTGGGAGCCTGGTTTAAACGTTACCTGATTGTGACCCCAACACTGTTGCATCCCCTGCTGCCCATGTATAATGTGCCTGGAAATTATCACGCTTATTTTCCCAGTTGGGAAGAATGGGCCATATCCATAGGGACACTGGCAGGTGCCCTTCTGATCATTACCATCCTGGCAAGAATATTTCCAGTTGTTTCAATTTATAAAACATTAACTGAAGACAATGAAAAAATCGATTAATAATACATTCTTTTTCATATGCTGTTCCCTTTTATTCATTATGAGTGATAACAGCGTATGTGCTCAGAATGAGGCTGTAGTCACTGAAAAGCAATTGAAGCTGTATTATGTGAATTCCAACAATAGTTTGCAATATCTGGTGGTACAGACAAACCTGAAGACAGGGAAGAATATTGCACCCAATAAGAATGTATCGGTGCAATTGTATCTTGACAGCAACAGCACGACAAACTTGATTGGCAAGTTCATAACAGATGCAGAAGGAAAGGGTAAGGCTTTTCTCCCCCCTTCCCTGAAGTCCGTCTGGGATGCCT
Source organism: Bacteroidota bacterium (assembly GCA_025361325.1). Classification (GTDB taxonomy): domain Bacteria; phylum Bacteroidota; class Bacteroidia; order Chitinophagales; family Chitinophagaceae; genus Ferruginibacter. The sequence continues at coordinate 2,758 of JANYAL010000408.1, read as the reverse complement.
CCTCCCTACACAAATTCATTGCAGTACCGGAATACGGGGGTAAAGAGGAAGTTTCGCCTACAGAGATCGAAATAACTAAGGCACGAATCACACTGGATACCGCATCTTCAGATGGGGTCAGGAGTATTTCTGTTAAGGTTGAACGAAACGAAAATGACAAATGGGTACCTGTTAAAGATGTGGAACTGAAAATAGGTGTTCAAAGGCTGGGAGGAATACTTCCCGCTGGCGAAACTGCCACCTATACAACTGATTCCAGCGGTACCGCAAAGGTAGATCTCAAAAAAGACAGTTTACCCGGTGATGAGAAAGGCAATCTATTGCTTGTTGCAAAAGTGGAAGACAATGAATTTTTCGGTAATCTGATCATTGAAAAGAATGCCAACTGGGGTGTGCCTACAACTATTGATAACACTTTCTTCAATCAGCGTACATTATGGACCACGCGTTTCAAAACGCCCTATTGGCTCTTGTTCATGGCTTATTCTATTGTGATCGGGGTTTGGGGTACACTGATCTATCTTGTAATGCAATTCTTCAGGCTAAGAAAGATTGGCAGAATTAATACCTAACGAAGGGGTTACAAAAAACCTAAGAAAATAGTTCCGGTTTAATACTGTGATATTTCCAAAACGATTTGGGTTGAACGTCCTCAAGCCGTATTTTTGCCGCGGAGAGATGGCAGAGCGGTCTAATGCGGCGGTCTTGAAAACCGTTGACTGTTACAGGTCCGGGGGTTCGAATCCCTCTCTCTCCGCCAATCCCGATGCGTACCGGGCTATTTTATATCTGTTTATCTGTCTTAGCCTGTATAACTATCAGATCCTTAAGCTCAACAAGCATAGGCATTACTCCTACCTGTAATACCGCTTTTTTCCCTTTGATCTTTTTTACAATACCCGTATTACGGTTCTGTTTCATTTTAACATTATCACCCACTTTCACCTCCCCCCCTATTTCCTCGAATTTCTCATATTGTTTTTTTTGTTGCTTATCAGTAACCATTTTTTCTTTCTGGTTGAATAATAAGGCATGGATTATCTTTACTGCCTTTTCTTTATTCTCTTCCCTTCGCCATTCGGAAACCATTGCTTTTAAACGGCGTTCCATGTCTTTCAGGTAAAGTATTTTGTCCGCAGAGATTGTATTCTGAAATTGGAGCTTTTCCATTTCCTGGCGGTGCTTTTCAGCATTGAGCACCTGTTGCATCTCCTTTTTCAGCCTTTCATTTTCTTTAAGAAGGCTATGAAGTTTCTTTTTCTCATTGTCAATGAACTGGAGGTCCTGTTCGGTCCGGTTCAGTAGTTTATCCAGGCTGAAATGATCCTGATTGACCAATACCCTTGCTTTTTCTATCAGGCGTTTCTCCAGCCCAATCCGCTCGGCAATGGAAAAGGTATAGGAACTACCGGGTTTACCAACTACAAGCCTATACTGCGGTAATAAATTCCTTTCATCAAATTGCATGGCTCCATTAATGATTCCTGAAACCTTGTTGGCCATGACTTTAAGGTTCAGGTAATGGGTTGTAACAATCCCAAAACTGTGTTTATGGGCCAATTCTTCCATGATCACTTCTGCAAAAGCCCCTCCCAGGTTGGGGTCGCTGCCGCTGCCCAATTCATCAATGAAGAATAAGGTTTTTCCATTTGCATTTTCCATGAAATGTTTCATGTTCCGCAAGTGCGAGGAATAGGTACTGAGTTCAAACTCCAGGCTCTGGGTATCGCCAATGTGTATCATGATTTGCCTGAAGATACCCATTTCACTGTCGGGATTCACTGTTACCAGTAAACCGCTTTGCATCATCAGCTGAAGCAAGCCAACTGTTTTTAAAGTAACAGTCTTTCCACCCGCATTCGGGCCACTGATCACCAGAATACGCTGTTTATCGTTCAGGGTAATGTTTACAGGGATGGTAGGTTTATTATTTGCCTTATTAAACATAAGGAGTAAAGGGTGATATGCTTCTATAATATGAACCAGGGCCTTATCATACACTTTTGGGTGATTGGCACCCAGTTCTTCAGCGAATTTTGCCCTGGCACGGATAAAATCATAATCACCTGCCAGGCTATTATACACTTTGAGCAGTTCGGCGTGAATTCCAATGTCCTGTGTCAGTTTTCTTAAAATCCTGTATACTTCTTTGCTTTCCGCATGTTCCAGTGAAAATATCGCGTTATTTAGTTCTGTGGTTTCCGCCGGTTCAATAAAACTAGTTTTCCGGCTGTCACTTTCTCCATGTAGTATACCTTTTATCATCCTTTTTTGCTCGGCAAAAACGGCAAGTACCCTGCGACCATTCAGAAAGCTTTCTTCAATATCGGCCAGATACCCCAGTTTGTTCAGTTTACCAGCGATCTTATCAAATATGCGACGGAGCTCATTCCTTTTCCTGAAAAGGGTCATCCTGATCATCGCCAGTTCTTGGCTGGCATTGTCATTGACATTTCCAGTTTCATCCAGGGTTTCATCGATACCATCTATTATCGCTTTTTCGTAATGCGCTTCACGAATCAGGTCAGCCAGTGCAGGGTAAGTAATCCTCCTTTCCTTATCAAACCACCGGAAGATATTATGTGCATTATCTGCCAGCTTTCGTACCTGCAGGAACTGTTCACCGGATAGTACCGCACCTGGGATGCTGATGAGCTTTAATTCCTTTTGCAAGTTCAGTACAAAATCATTTGGAAAGTATTGGTTGCTTTGAAGAAGCAGCTTGAATTCTGTTGCTTGTGTAAGTTCCCGATCAATG